>JAFAHI010000262.1 GCA_019237325.1 Verrucomicrobiota bacterium
GTAATACTTCATCCAATAAGCGCGTATTTAGGGCTCCCGGTGCTACCGCGTTTACCTGGATGCCGAACTCTCGCAACTCTTCAGCCAGTGTCTCGGTAAGCCGGACCACCGCCGCTTTGGCCGCTGCATACGCGCTGATCCTTGGTAGCGGGTTGGTCGCACCACCTCCAGATAAGTTGATGATTTTGCCGCGCTTTCTCGGCTTCATCCGACTGATGGCTTGGCGCGTCGGTAGGAAAGTGCCGAGCAGGTTGATTTCTATCGCGCGCATCCACTCCTCAAGATCAACCTCTTCGCTAGGTCCCTTTGGCCCGTAGACCCCGGCATTGTTGACCAGCACATCGATCGAGCCTATCTCCCGGTCGACCGCCGCGAAAAGCTCGGCTACTTCTGATGCGGATGCTACGTCACATCCGAATGCTAAGATCTTTTGACCGGAAGAAGCGATCTGCTCCAGATCTTCCTTTGCGGTGGTGATCATTTTTTGGTCGCGAGCACAAATGGCGACGTGCGCGCCTTCTCTGACAAACGCTTCGGCGATGGCTTTACCCAGTCCCTGGCTGGCTCCGGTGACGAGCGTAACAAGATCTTGCAATTTCATTTCGTGTCGTTCACGCGAATACTCTTTCTTCTCGCGGTTTCCCAACCTGCCGGTAGACGATTCCCGGGAAGGTGGAGAGGTTTTCGGAAAGGAATCCGTTCGCATCGATGACGATTGGTTGCGCCATCGCTCTTAAAATATTCGCCCATGCCACCCGGCGGAACGCTGGCCATTCCGTGCAAATGACGATCGCGTCGGCGTGAGTTACGGCTTCGTCGATCGATGAAGCCAAGCTAATCGCTAGGTTGGCTGGGATACCTTGGATAGCCGGGTCATAAGCCTGAATGCGAGCACCTTTCGCCATAAGACTGCGGCAGATTTCGACGGCCAGGCTGCGCCGGAGCGTATCAGTGTTTGGTTTGTAGGTAAGACCAAGGATCGTGATTTTTCGGCCGGCAAGATCTTTCAACTCTTCGATGAGCTTCGCTTCCGTCCAATTCTTGTGCGTGTCATTGCTCGCTTTAATAGCAGGAATCAGAACGAGTCGTTCGTGAACGGCATCCCCAATCTCGGTGAGAGCAACGACATCACGAGCTAATGTGCCGCCCGAGAACGGACCTCCGGCGGAAAGATAAGCGCGCGGTCCGATTCGAGCCTCCGATTTTAGGCCCAGTTCCAATTCTTTGGCATCCGCTCCGACACGCTCACAGATGCGAGAGAGCTCGTTCATAAAGCTAATTGACAGCGCCAGGAACGAATTAATGCCATGCTTAATCATCTCGGCCGATTCGGTTCGCACCGGCACAATCCGATCGGTGAAATGGCGAAGAAGGGGCGTCAATTCGTCAGCATCCTTTAGCGTGCGAACTCCCAAAATAACCCGATCTGCCTTAAGGAAGATTTCGATGGCTTTGCCTAGCCGAAGATTTTCCGGGCTATAGGCAAATCGAAAGTTGGGATATTTCTGTTCGAGAAATCGGGAGGTTCCTGCTGGTATTTGTGAGGAAATCAAGATCATGGTTCCGGGCTTCAGAAAAGGAGCGCACTTGGCAATGCTTTCCTCCAAAGGAACAAGGTCGACGCGATCTTGCTCATCAACTGGCGTATCGATGCAAATCCATAATAACTCTGCATCTTGGCAAGCACTCCGCGGGTCATCCGTGAACGACAGCCTGCCCGTATTGACTCCGGCTGCGAGCAGTTGTTCGAGCCCGGGCTCGAAAATCGGGGGTGTACCGTTTTTCAGTCGGGTGATGTTTGCCGGATCAAAGTCCAGTCCTACCACTTGCTCAAACTTGGCGACGCAGGCTGCGGTGACGCAGCCCAGGTGCCAGAGACCAAGGATTACAACCTTCATCGAGCTCTCCTCTGGAACACCCATTCGTTTTCTCGCAGCCAGTCGACTGTCCTCTCGACTGCTTGTCGAATGGTGAGCTCAGGTTGCCAGCCGGTTGCTCGAATTTTGGCGGTGTCCAGAAAGATGAAAGGATTATCACCGACCCATCCTTGCCGGCCCCCGACGAATTCTAACTTGGGACTGACTCCCAACCGGGCACAAATCCAGGAAATTGAGTCTGTTACCATGCAGTATTCGTTGATCCCAAGGTTATAGACTTCGCAGCCGTGAGGCGCTGCTTTCGCGGTTTCTGCTTTGATAACGTGGAGCAAGGCGGAAAGACAATCCTGTACATAGAGATACGATTTCTTTTGGGTGCCATCACCTAGCACTCGAAGCCGGGCGGGATCATCCATTAACTGTTTATAGAAATCGAACACGTGGCCGTGGGTGTAGCGTTCTCCCAGAATTGAAACGAATCGAAAGATGTAACCCTCGAATCCAAATCCTTCGCAGTAGGCCTGAATCAGCGCTTCACCTGCCACCTTCGATGCCGCATAAAGTGAGGTTTGTATCGGAAATGGAGCATCTTCGGGGGTGGGGATGACCTGGGCTTCGCCGTAAACGGAACCGGTCGAAGCGAAAGCGATTTTCCTAATTCCATTTGCTCTCATTGCTTCCAGGACGTTGAACGTGGCGATCGTATTCTGCTGGAGATCTTTGCTGGGATGTTCAAGTCCGAAACGAACATCAGCGTTGGCTGCAAGGTGGAAGACGGTGTCGCAACCTTTCATCGCGGATGCAAGCAGACCCAGGTCCAAATTGTCACCTCGTTTGAGTTCAAACGAAGGCTCCTCTTTGGCCTTTACCACGAATTCAGTCTGACCGGTCGAGAAGTTGTCCCATCCGACGACTTTGATACCGGATTTCAAGAGCCGATCGCAAAGGCTGCTACCGATGAATCCGGCAGCCCCGGTCACAAACACACAATTCATTCAGCGGTTACTGGGCGAAAAGTCGCCCTATGGCAAACAAAATGTGTAGGGTGGCTAACCGAGACTTCCGGCAGAACGGGCTTGATTGCGTTTCGGGATCGGTTTAGGAGACCGTGCCGTGGCAGAAGCATCGAAAAAGTGGCCGAAGGTGTTGCCTCCCCTTTCGGAAGAGCAACAACGAATCAGTGATGATTTTATGAAGCATTGGCACGAGGTGCTTCCCCGCCGCTACAAATTTGTCGATGACTTTAATCATCGGTACCCAGTCCAGCACGCCCCAAAAGAATTTTTCCGCACATTGGAAATTGGGGCGGGGCTTGGCGAGCATTTGGACTATGAGCGGCTTTCGTCCGAGCAGGCGAAGCACTATGTCGCTCTGGATGTGCGGCCTAATATGGCGCAAGAGATTCAAAAGCGCTTTCCCGATATCCAGGTGGTAGTTGGGGATTGCCAAGATCGCCTTCCATTTCCAGACGACTACTTCGACCGGGTAATCGCTGTGCATGTGCTGGAACACCTACCGATGCTGCCACAGGCAATTGCGGAGGCGTATCGAGTCTGCGATAAACAAAAAGGGTTTCTATCAGTGGTAATACCATGTGAGAGGAGTCCTGCCTACACTCTGGCCCGACGTATCTCCGCCCAGCGCTACTTTGAAAAACGGTACCGACAATCCTACCGTTGGTTTATCGAAAGAGAGCACTTGAACCGGCCCGAAGAGATTATAACGGAATTGCAACGCCACTTTTTGATCATGCATCGTGGATTTTTCCCAATTCCCATTCCTACTCTGTTCTGCAACCTTTGTATCGGGCTTACCCTGCGTCCGAAAGCAATGTCCGCGCAGAGTGCTTAAGTTGCTGGTTACCCATCCGGTCCCGAAGGTCGGCGGATCATCTTTCTCGGGAATTGGATGACTCTAAGCCGTGAAGTGAATCGATGATAAAGCGGGGGCGCTGTTTCACTTCTTCGTAAATCCGGCCCATATATTCGCCTAAAATCCCGATGCCGATCAGTTGGACCCCGCCAAGAAACAAAACCAGAACCACAATAGTGGGGTTCCCCAGTGGGAAAGGGAATCCAAAAATTTTCAGTACAGTGTAGGTGAGACCGAGAAGGAAGGAGCAGAGGGCTATCACGAACCCGGCCTGAGTGCTTAACGTTAGGGCATAATTTGAAAAACAAAACAGACCGTTGAATCCGATTCGGAGGGAACCGAGGAAGCGATTGTAATTTCCCTTACCGGAAAAGCGAGGGGGTCGATCAAAAAGGATGGCAGTCTGGCGAAAACCTACCAATGCGACCATCCCGCGAAGAAAACCATGACATTCCTTCAGGCGATTAATCTCATTGATGACCCGGCGACTCATGAGGCGAAAGTCGCCGGTGTTTGGCGGGATTTCTACGTCAGCAATCCGATTGATTATTTTAAATCCGACTGCGGAGACGACCCTCTTAATCCAGGTTTCTCCTTCCCGAGTCCTTCTTTGCGCGTAAACGACATCATATCCTTCCCGCCATTTTTGGAACATCTCGGTGACCAACTCAGGAGGATCTTGCAAATCGACGTCCATGACCACAACGGCGTCGCCGCGGGCATACTTAAGCCCTGCTAAGGTCGCCATGGGTTGACCGAAACGCCTGGAGAAAGTGATCAATTTAATCCGGTCATCTTTTTCGCGGGCGGCTAAAATCCGTTCTGCGGTGCGGTCAGGAGATGGATCAAGTGCAAAAATTATCTCAAAAGCGGGCGTCAGGCTGACAAGGAGAGGTACGATGCGTCCGATGAATTCGTCGACATTGCCTTCTTCTTTAAAGACCGGGACGACAACACTCAGTAAGGGTTGGGCGTGCGTCTCCATCTCAAGGCCTTAAAACACAAGCATATTTTTTGCAAACCCCTGTTTGTTCCCACAGACAGTTGGCTGACATTCGAGTGTAAACGGCGTGCATCCCATGCAGCCAAACCCGCTGTGGGCCTTGGCCCTGGATGCTAGGCATGGTCGGAACTATTCCGATTCTCCGACCGGCGAATAATAGCGAACCTGTTCAACAGTTGGCTCTGGCCGGTGCGGCCGAAAGACCAACATCTGCATCAAGACAAAGTTGGATATAGTCGCACACGGAATGGCGCAGAGCTTGGCGATAAGAACGTTGGAAGTGAACGTGGAAAGGCAAAGTTGAACGACCACGATCGTGATAACCCAATTAGTCAAGGTGACGAAGCCATATTGGACAAGCTGTTTGGCATAATCTTTTCGCCGGCAGCGAAATACCCAGAACTTGTTCAGCAGAAAGTGGCAGGTAACCCCGATAAAGTACGCGATGGAAACAGCAACGAGTGGCGGCCAAAGGCGGCTAAGCACTGCTACTGAACTAAAATCAATGGCCGCGACCGTTACGCCCACCGTTGCAAAACGCATGAATCGGAAAACCCGCTCTTGGTTCAACAAGTCCTTGATGTTCACTGCGCGTCCTCATAGCAGAAACCCTGCCGTTGTGCAAATTGGCAAGCTGATGCAGAGACGAGCAGGCCCTTTTTCCTTGTGAACGCTCAGAAGGGCGTGAATCTATACCGCCTCGCGCTTGACGGCGCATGGGAGGAAACGTGCGATATAACTTAAAGCCTGACCTGAGAGCGGAACTTCATAGAAAGCCTTCGTCTCTGTTCTCAACGAATGGTCGATTCTGGCAGCTTGAGTATCGGGAAATCGGTTATGCGATCTTCTGGATCGCACTATTCCTTTTGATCGCTAACTACCTTTTTGCGAATCATTTTGGCATCTACGAGGATGACTACATCTGGGTAATGACCTTACCCCCCATGCATTGGAATTTTCTCCACGCGCTTGGTGAAATCAAAAGCACCTGGCCGAACTGGGTGACCTACTATCAAGGACGGCCGCTTGGTTTCTCGCTCAACATCTTGATGGCTTTTTTCTCGGGTAAGCTGCCGTCTCTCGTTTGGGGGTACGCCGTTGGCTATGGGATTTTCCTGACGAACGCGATCCTTCTTTTCGTCTTCGCGCGTCGCTTCATGCCGTGGGCGGGGGCATTAGTTGCAGCGCTTTGCTATCTGATTTTCCCGCCCGATGCCTCGAAGGTGATTCTGATGCATCGACACTTGCATCTGTCGATGACTTTCCTGATGGTCGCGCTATTGCTCTACCAGCGGGATAAACTAGTCTGGGCTTATTTGGTTTCCGCTCTCTGTCTGATAACGTACGAAGCGTTTTACCTCCCTTTTGTTGCTGCACCGTTGCTCGCGGGTGTCCCGATGAAGAAACCTGTCGCCAAGGCGGCGATTCATTTGCTGATTTTCTTTGTGACAGCGGGTGTGGTGCTGGGGTTGAGATCGCAAGGTGGAGACGATCGCTCCGCTTTATTGACAGGTGGTATCAGTGCGAATCTGCCCAAGATTCTTGAGGCCGTCATTATTGGGCCTTGGACCTGTCTTCGTTGGTCCTTCTTTGGGGCTCCCTTGCGAGGCCTTAATGAAGGTGCCTGGCCCGCCTTAGTGCTAGCAATACTAGTCGGGGGCGCCCTTTTCGTCGTCCTACGGCGTGCGGCTGTTCCTGCTGCAGGTGCTTTGGCCGAAGGGGGAAAATCGTTGTTTCGAAGACGCCTTGTGGTCGGTCTAGGCGCGGTTATAGCGATGGCGTTTGCTTATTGCCTGGCTTTTCGTGACACCTATTTTCCTCCTGTGACGGTTGAAGGTCGTCTTTCTGGGGTTCATGTCGGCGCCGCGCTTGGATTCAGTCTTTTAGTGGGGATTGTTTTTACAATTCTTACCGAAACGCTTCGAAAACGGACGGCCATAATCTGTTGCCTAACTACTTTTTATTTAGCTCTTTGGATTAACTACGGTGTGACCGTACAGAAGCATTACATGGCGGACTGGGCAGAGCAGGCCGATTTCTGGAAGAGACTGATTACTTTAAGTGGAAGCTTTAGCGAAGGAGATATTATTCTTATCGACTTCTCCAATTTGCCTTGGCGTAACCGTGCGGACATTGAACCCTCCATCGGCACTAAAGGGTTCGACGCGCTGTCTTACTTCGTCGCCTTTCCAAAATCTTGGGGCCATGATCCGAGAGTCTTTGA
The DNA here is from genome assembly GCA_019237325.1 of Verrucomicrobiota bacterium. Lineage (GTDB taxonomy): Bacteria > Verrucomicrobiota > Verrucomicrobiia > Chthoniobacterales > JAFAMB01 > JAFAVN01. The sequence continues at coordinate 6,977 of JAFAHI010000262.1, forward strand.
AGTTGACGCGCGTACCCCTGCAGACGTGGTGCCAAACGGTCTAAAGATCCACACGCCAGATTGGTTTGGTCCCGACACTTGGCCGGTGATTAGTGATGGTAAGTTCTTTTACGTCAAGTTTTATGGAAACGAACTTCACGTCGTCGACACGCCAATCGTTTTGTCAGGACACATTGTGCGACCAAAACACTTGGTTTCGCCGCTGCCTGTCCCGTACGCAAACACGGGAATCTTTCGAAAGGTCTTTCACGACTAATCCGTTTCTTTAGGCTCGCTGGAGGCGCATTCCCCCGAGGGCGCGCTCTACCTTGTTTGGAGGTGTTTGCAAGAGATTGCAAGCTTGCTCGGGCTAGAAACTTGGGCTACGGGGCCATTGGTTCATGTCGAAGCTTTCAATTGTGATTCCAGCTTTTAACGAGGCCAAAACGATTCAGTGGGTGCTGGATCGCATTAGCGAATGCGTACCTAATTTTCACGAAATTGTTGTGGTGGACGACGCTTCTGCAGACGGGACGGCAGAATTCGTGCAGCAGCGGGCTAGTACGGATCCCAGGATTCGCCTTTTTCGCCATTCGCGGAACGCAGGAAAAACTTCGGCTCTCCGAACTGCCTTTGCCGAGGTGACGGGTGATATTGTGGTGATCCAAGATGCAGACCTCGAGTATGATCCCGCCGATATCCCGGACTTGATAGCGCCGATAGCGGAAAATCGAGGTGATGTCTGCTTGGGTTCACGGTTCCTGGTAAAACGCGCGGGACGAATTCTATACTACCGGCATTATTTGGCGAACAAGCTTCTAACATTCTTGAACAATGTGCTGACGGATTTGAACTGTACGGACGTGGAAACCGGCTACAAAGCGATGCGCGCCGACATCGCCCGACGAATGGTTATCAACTCGTCCGGGTTTGGCTTTGAGGTCGAGTTCGTAGCGAAATGCAAGAAAGCGGGTTACCGTTTCTATGAAGTGCCGATCAATTATTTTGGCCGGACGTACGAGGAGGGAAAGAAGATTACGTTCGCGGACGGAATCGCCGCCATCTACTTCATCTTCAAGTACAACCTTTTTGTGAGCTCCGAACGGTCATTTCGGAAGATGTAAAAAGCGTCCGCAGCACCAGAAATAGCGGAATAGTTTGCCGGCACCAAAGTTCCTACGGTCACGACCCAGTGATTGTTCGATGCAACCGTCAACCAGGATTCAAAATGGGAGCGATGCCCCTTCTTGTGGCTACTAAATTGCAGAATTGAGCTGGTCGGCTCCACTCTGGCGCTCGGTAAGTAAAGGGCTCATACTTGTCAGCTTTGCCGTGCTGAAACAGCGAAAATTCTGCTTTACCCAGGATATCCAGTAATTCTTCGGGACCTGAACCCGCGTTTCGCAGGCCCTGAGGCCAAAATTCCAGGAAAATCAGGAGGTCATGATTGGCCTGGATGACTTGTTTTGCCCCGCGCAGGACTTCAACCTCAAATCCTTGGACGTCGACTTTGAGCAAGTCGAGGTGCAGGTTGGGAATGGCTTTATCGAGCGAGATCGCGTCCACGTCGATGGTTCCGGGTCGACTCGTGTTCCCCGGCACAATTCGATTGTCTCCGCGGTTAAACTGGCCCGAGCGCAGCAGGAGTTTTCTGGTTTGATTTCCGACGGCAGCGTTAAACAGAGTTACGTTTGCGGCGCTGTTTCTCTCGATATTACCTTTTAAGGCAGTGAACAATTCTGGGTCCGGTTCAAAAGCATACACGCGACCCTCGACGGCCCGTTTTGAGAAATAGACTGAGTAAAGGCCTTGATTCGCTCCAACATCGGCGATGTGCCAGTGGGTACGGATTGAACTCTGAAAAAAATCGAATTCTGCAGTTCCCATCAAGCCAAACCGATGCGCCTGCAGGGCGACCCAGCGATCTAGTGTCGGAGGCAAGAGTTCCATGTCGCGAACGCGGACCGATTGTCTCCAGATCCGCGATCCATTGACGTGAGCTAACCATTCAACGAGCATAACTCATCTAAGCGGGGCAATTCCAAAGCCTTAAGTTCCCTTAGCGACACCTCCATAACTGTGAATTGAGCGTAACCTTTCATGAATCCCAGCCCAATCTCTGCCAGCAAAAGAGAACAGCTTAATCGGATCTGCGATTATTACGAGCAGCAAAAAGGAATTACCAAAGCCGCTGAGGATTATCGCGATATACTCGCTCAGTATTATAATTTGCTGATCCCGGCGAGTGCATCTGTGCTTGAAGTGGGCTGCGGTGGTGGAGACTTGCTCTTACGGCTGCATGCGAAGAGCAAGTCCGGTGTGGATCTTTCGCCAGCGCAGATTGAACGGGCGAAGGAAAGGGTGCCCCGATGCGAATTCTACGTACAAGCGGGCGAGGAGCTAAGCTTGCCCGGCCGAACATTCGACCATGTTATTTTGTCTGAGACCCTTAATCTCGCAGTAGACGTTCAATTGATTTTGCAGCGACTAAAGCTGGTCTCCTCGCCTCAGACTCGGTTGATTGTCAATGTTTACAATGCGCTTTGGCGTCCGTTGGTTTCGTTGGCCACGGCTTTGGGCCTGCGAATGCGCCATCCCGAAAGCAACTGGCTTTCGAGAGACACTTTGACGGGTTTGCTATCGCTGGCTGGTTGGGAATTGATCCGCTGCGAATCCCGAATTCTGTTCCCAGTAAAGCTGTTGGGATTGGAAAGTTTGCTCAACGGTTTTGTCGCTCCGTTCCTTTCTCCATTGTGTCTTTCGCTGTTCGTCGTGGCGCGACCGATCCCCGATCGGCGACCGAATGAGAAGAGTGTCTCGGTAGTTATCCCGGCAAGAAACGAGGCGGGCAATATCGAGGACGCAGTGACCCGCACCCCGACCATGGGAACTTGGACCGAGCTGATCTTCGTCGAAGGTAATTCGACGGATAACACGTGGGAAACAATTCAGCAGGTCAAAGCCAAACATCCCACTCGGCCAATCAAGATTTTACAACAAAGCGGAAAGGGCAAAGGAGACGCAGTCCGAGCCGGCTTTGCTGTGGCTGAAGGTGAAATCCTGATGATTCTTGACGCCGATTTGACGGTTCCGCCTGAGGAGTTACCGAAGTTTTACGACGCAGTGGTTTCGGGCGTCTGTGAGTTCGCGAACGGCAGCCGGCTCGTTTATCCGATGGACGAAAAGGCCATGCAATTTCTGAATCTTTGCGCGAATAAGACTTTTGGGATCCTGTTCAGTTGGCTTCTAGGGCAGCCGATTAGAGACACCCTTTGTGGAACGAAAGTTCTAACTAAGGAAAACTATCAACGGATCGCCGAAAACAGAAGTTACTTCGGCGATTTCGATCCTTTCGGCGATTTTGATCTGCTGTTCGGTGCCAGCAAACTCAACCTGAAAATCCTGGATTTACCGATCCGTTATAAGGAACGGGTATATGGTCAAACTAACATCCAGCGCTGGCATCACGGCTGGCTATTGCTAGAAATGTTAGTCTTCGCGGCCAGAAAGCTGAAATTTGTGGAATAACGGCTATTTGCGAGTCCACTTTTGCAGGTAGAAGTCGCCGGCTCGATCAATGGTCTCGAAAGTCGCCGGATCAAATCCGTCGATCTGAGGTAACCACTTCGGCTTACCGAGGAAGTAGAGGTGATCGTAGCGCTGGAGTACTAGCGAGGGTTCGATGGAATCGGTGAATGTCTGAAACCTCTTACCGAACACATCCAAGAAAAGCGGATTTCCATAAATCCGAGCTAATTGTTGACCGAAAGCGCCCCCGGCGTACTCGTTGCCGTAGCACAAAGGGAACTCAGGTGAGTCGGAAAAGAAATAATCCACTCGCACATCATTTTTCGTGATCTCCTTTGCGTGGTGGTAAAGACGCAGTAAATCGATCTTACCATCCCTAAGTTGCGCGTAAGTTGCTGGAGTGTCTTCAATGAAGCCTTTAAGGCCGAGTGCGAGCAATCCTAATAGAGCGATCCATCCTACGGTTTTCCTGAGCCTCGAATCATCAATGCTTCGAGAGGCATGGAACAGAAAGGCCAGATTAAGACCAGTCGTGATAAACAAAGGAATTAGATAGTGGGATCCATTCTCCTTGGCGATGACCAATAAGGAAATCACCTGGATAACGAATACGGCGAGCAGGGTAATCTGGTCGATTTTGTTTAGGGTTAGCTTTTTCTTCGCCAATAGGGAGAACGCCAACAATACAACTGTGGCCACGAGAGGAGTCACAACAATCAGCGGCTCTGTTTGGATGAGGTTAGAAAGGGATGATAGGTACACACTTGCCTCAGGAAGACCGATGTCCCCTGTGCTGTACTTTCCGCTGTGAACGATGAGGCCAAAAGCCCAATTCACTAAGCGCCAGAGTTGCGAGTAGATTGGCAGCAGCGCAAAAGCGAGTCCGCAGAGAAATGAGATTGCAAACGCCAGCAGGTTCTTTCCGCTTCGGCAACAGAGCAACGAAATCAAGATTAAAGGAAAAAAAGTCAATTTGGTGACAATACCAAAGGCGCACACGAGGCCGGTCAGCGCCGGGAGCGGCAACAGGGTAAGACGCAGGGTCTGAGGAGAATTCGGGGTTGGTGAGACGATGCGAACCCCGAACATAACTTCCAACTTTTCCGGAACGGAAGATGGGACCGACAGCAATAGGCAGCAGCAAACAGCCGCAATGCTAAACGGGACTACCATTAAATCGGAGCCAAATAGGATTCCGTAAAAAAGCAGCGTCTGAGAAAAGAGTGTGGGCGCTTGAATCAAAAGTCCGGTGACTTGGCTTTTGAGCGCAATAGCCGTCAACCACGGCACTATCCACAGACACAGCGCACTAGATATTAGAAGGGCCCAATGTAACCTTTTGATCTGAATTTCGGGATGAACAAGAGAAGAATAGATCAGATCTTCAGCCGTTTTAAGACTCGACATTCTCAGAACGACTCCCCCAAACATCTCCGTTGTGGTGCCGGGATGGTCGATGTACACCGGCGGCTGCCCCTCGACCACTAGAAGCGAATTGAACAAGTAGGCATAAGGGTTTTCAAAGGAATAGGGTAACCATTGTGGACCTTTTGCTTTCGTCAATTGTGCGACAGCGACAACGAACAGAATCGGGATAATCAGAAAAAGGAGCGGGGATAGCAACGCGCGCCAAACGAACAGACGGGTAAATCCGTTTGTAGCAGATAGAGCTTGAGGTCTCTCTTGGCGCTCGACGATCACCCGAAGACTTAAGTGGACACCGCCTTTGGTGTCAAACGAGGCGTACGAGGCAAGCAAAGTGGCATGCAGGTGAGGGGATTCGAACGGGCAACGGATTTTGCAAGATGGTAGTCGGATGATCTAGCATGCAGCCTAAGGACTTGCCTTGCGGTTCCACTTTTGCAGGTAATAGTCGCCTGCGTGATCGATTGTTTCGAAAGATGCTGGATCAAACCCTTTCATCTTCGGAAAAAACGCCGGACTGCCTAAAAAGTACAAGTGATCATCGCTCTGGAGTTCCACCTCTGGTTCGATGACGTTCGTAAAGTCCCCAAACTTGGGATCCCCAAATACATTAAGAAAAAGTGCATTCGAATACATCCTGGCCAAGAGTTGACCGAAAGCACGGTCGGCATAGCCGTCCCCATACCACAATGGGTACACTGGTGAGTCCGAAAAGAAGTAGTCTACGCGCACATCATTTTTCGTGACCTCCTCTGCGTGGCGGTAGAGACGTAGTAGCTCGATCTTTTGCTCCCGAAGATCTGCCAAGGTTTTATTAGTCTCCGAAACAAAGCCCATGGCGCCAAGTGTGAGCAAAACGAACAGGATGATCTCACCCACGATTTTTGTGAGCATTGAACCGTCAAGGCTGCGGCAGACTTGGAACAGGAAAGCCAGACTCAGACCGGTCGTAATAAACAAAGGGATCAAGTAGTGGGGCGCCATCTCCTTGGCAATGGCGACCAGAGAGAAGACCTGTGTCGCGAATAGAGCGAGAGTAGTTTTCCAGGTGATTTTGCTTGCAGGTGCTTCTTCCCTGACCACCAGCGTGAACGTCAGCAACACGACCGTCACGACGATAGGAATCGTGATTAGCAGCGGCTCTGTTCTTATCAGGTTTGATAAAGAAGATAAATAGGCGTTTGGCTTCGGGAGACCAACTTCCCCGGTGGCATATATTCCGCTATGAATTGCCAGGCCCACAGCCCAATTCACTAAGCGCCAGAGCTGCCAGTAAATAGGTAGTAACGCGAAAGCGAGCCCAAAGATGAACGCGACGCTGAACGTCAGTAGATTGCTTCGACTTCGGCAACAGAGCAATGAAATCAAGATCAAAGGAAAAAATGTCAACTTAGTGGCCATGCCGAAGGCGCACGCGAGGCCCGTCAAAGCCGGAAGCAAGAACACGGGAACCTGCCGAAGCCAGGGAGAATTAGCCTCCGGTGAGGCGACGCGAATGGCGAAAAAGAATTCCAGCTTTTCCGGAACCGAAGACGGGAACAACAGCAAAAGACAACAGCAAACGGCTGCAATGCTAAACGGCACAAGCATCAGATCGGAACCAAAAAGGATCCCGTAAAAGAGCAACGTCTTAGAAAAGAGGCTGGGTGCTTGAAGCAAAAGTCCGGCGATATGGCTTCTGAGAGCGAGAGCAGTCAGCCAAGGGATGATCCACAGAATGAGTGCGCTAAATATTAGAAGAGCCCAATGTAAAAGCTGGATCTGTTTTTCGGGGTGGCTAAGAGTGGAATAGATTAAATCTCCACTCGGTTTAAGGCTCGAGACCCTTAGAACGATTGCCCCGAACATCTCCGTTGTGGTGCCTGGATGATCCGTGTATAGCGGCGCTCGTCCGTCGACCACTAAAAGGCAGTTGAATAGATAATTGTACGGGTCCTCAAAAGTCGGCGGCAACCATTGCGGCCCTTTGGCGTTCGTCAGTTGGCAGATTGCGACGACGAAGATAACCGGGATGACCAGAAAAAGCAGACTAGAGGCCACGGTACCAGGCCATGAGCGAGGCCGATACCGGCTGCCAAGCGTCCGCGCGGCCCTGCTCTGACCGCTGGCCACGCGAAGAACTAAACAGCAGCCGCTGTGTCGTCAAGCTGAATAGAACTTTAGTGCGCCGAGTTTTCGCCTAGCAACGCCTGAGTTTTTTTGGCCTTCCGCCTTCGCCAAGCCTGCGGCGCGACAGGTTTTGCAGCTATTGCTACCTAAACTCCGCTTTGCGAGGTGTCCGCTGACCGACCAACCCCGGCATCCTGGGTGATTGCTCTTCTCCGTTGCGAACTTCCTGCACGATGTAATTCGGCCGGTCTTTCACGGTGTCGAAGATCTTAGCAATATACTCACCCAAAATTCCGATCCCGAACAGGTTCATGCTTCCAAATGCGATAATGCAGAGCAACAAACTGGTCCAACCCGGCGCCAGATCCATCCCCAGGACGAAGTGCCGGAAAAGAGTCAATAAGAGATAAAAGAGAAATGGCAGCGTCCCGCAAATCCCGATGACGTAGGAGAATCTTAGCGGCGCGCTGGTAAAGCAGGTAATGCCATCGATGGCGAACCGCAGCATCTTGGCCAAATCAAACTTGGTAGATCCGGCGTACCGTTTTGGGCGATCGTATTCGACTCGGGCGGTGCGAAAGCCGATCCAGCCGACCATGCCCCGCAGGTACATGATCTTATCGCCCATGGTGAACAAACCATTTAAGGCACGCCGGCTCATCAACCTGAAATCGCCGCAATCAAGTGGTGCAGAGATATTCGCTAGGCTATTGAGCAAGCGATAGAACCAGAATGCTGTTAACCGCTTAAAAATGGTCTCACCATTCCGATCTCGTCTGACCGCGAAGACGATGTCAGCTCCGTTCTTCCACTCTGCTAACATGGCAGGAATTAGGTCGGGCGGATCCTGCAGGTCTCCGTCCATTGATACAACGAGGTCCCCGTCAGCGAAATTATAGCCACAGAAAAGCGCGCGCTGGTGACCGAAGTTTCGAGAAAGGGAAACGCCTTTCACAAAACTATATTGATCGGCAAAGGCTTTGACTAATGACCAGGTATTATCTGAGCTCCCGTCATCGACCAATACGATCTGGATTGCGTAATCGGCGCCAATTCTAGTTCTGAGCTCCAGTAATCGAGTTTGTAAGGCCGCAAATACCTCATGTTCGTTAAACAACGGAACAACGACGGAGAGGAGCGGTTTATCCGCCGCGCCATCTGAACCGAGGACCCTAGTCGTCAGATCGGTTTCTTCATAAACCATAACAAAAGCGGCATGCTACTCCGGGAATTCGCACCGAATCAATCATGGAATTCGAATGGGCGCAATGGATAGGGGTACAGCCTCAGAGAAGGAGCCAGAATCCAGGAGTCAGAAGGAGCAGCGAATGGAGGGGAGCCGCTTTGGAGCGTACCCAAGAGAGACCCCGCGATATTTGTCTCGGCGCGTGCATGTTCGCAAACTTTTTAAACAGGCGGCTCCCGCGAGCGTTTCAAGGCGTGTATCCGCGAAAAAGCGCAAAAGGCACAAAAAAGAAGGAGTTGCTATGGCGGGCCCCAAGCAGGGCTGCAAAGGGTTACGCCGTGACACCAGTGTTCTCTTTTTTGCGTTTTTTGTGCCTTTTTGCGGCTATCCTTGAGTTTTAAGCGCATGTTGCACCCTCTAATTTCGATTGTCACTCCGTCATTCAATCAGGGGAGGTACCTCGGAGAAACACTCGATAGCATCCTAGGACAGGGATATCCGAGTCTGGAGTGTGTCGTGATGGATGGAGGCAGCACCGATGAGAGCGTTGGGGTGATCCGCGCCCGACAAGAACGCCTCGCGTTCTGGCAATCTCAGCCTGACCAGGGACAGGCGGCGGCGATAAATGAAGGGTTCGCTCGAGCTCGAGGCGCTATCTTTGGCTGGCTCAACAGCGACGATTTGCACACGAATGGCACCTTGCAGACGGTAGCTAACCTACTCGCCGGATCCGAGGATGAAGCGGCCGTTGTTTATGGTAGTTGCGAGCTTTTCCGAGACAACGGGTCTCTAATCGAACGCCGCTCCGCTGTTCCATTCGATCTGAATCGACTCCAAATCACTGATTTCCTGGATCAACCCAGTGTGTTTTTCACTCGAGCGGCGTGGGAACAAGTGGGGCCCCTGGATGAATCTCTCCATTATGCGTTTGATTGGGAGTGGTTTTTGCGAGCTGCGAAGGCTTGCCGTTTTATTCAATGCGATCAGGTCCTGTCACGATATAGGATTCATTCGCAACACAAGACCGGGACCGGAGGACTTCGTCGCTGGGAAGAAATGAGCGAGGTAGTCCGACGGCATTCACCGGACGAGGTCATCCGTCATTACCAATACTTGTTGGCCTGTCCGGACGCGCGCTGGTGGCTGAACAAACGCATGCGCTTGACCCAGCTTTTTCGACGGATTTTGCCGGAGGCGGCTAGCGGTACGCTAGGCACCCTTTGCGCTCCGCCGTTCTGGTTTCTGCCAAACGGAATCTCCCGAGCGACGCTTTGGGAAATCTCAGGGATTAGATCGTGAGAGGTGAGAAGTGAGAGGTGAGACGTGAAAAGTAACTCAACTCGCGGACCGAGTTGGAGCTGGGGAGGAACGACGTCTGATTAGTGATTCGTGATTAGTCGTTCTCGGCGGTCGCGGCGATCCCTGCCTTGACGGCGTTGTTCCGTTCGGCGACGGCCTCCGCTGCGCGTAGCTCCAGGAGGTCGGCAGAAAGGAGAGGCGTGATTGGATGCTCAATAAGATCTGTTTCCTAGACCAATAAAGGCGCGTTTCTGAGTTCTCGATGTGACTCGAGAAGTCGCTCTCGCAAGAAATCGTAAAGAAGCCCGTCGTTCTTGCTGGCAACAAGCACTCGCCGGCCGACCTCGTCCTCGGGCGTGAGCCACCGGGAAACCTCCTGATACAGGTATCGGGGGCGAGTAAAGAAGGATACCTTCTTTTCTGTGGCAGATCTCATCTGATGCGTTACTCTGGCGGTCTAACACCTGATGGGCCGGCATAGCTCAGCTGGTAGAGCAGCTGATTTGTAATCAGCAGGTCGTCGGTTCGAACCCGACTGCCGGCTTTTCGGTGCGGAGAATGCCGCCAGCGCCGAGAACGGAACCGTGGAGCGCTGCCTCGCTTGCGAGGCCGTGGTGAGCAGAGGAAAATAGCAAGGCATGTTCGCAATGTCGTCTGTGCTCTCCTGGCGAGGGATGAGTCTAGAGCCGTCGATAAAACGGAGCTGGCGACGTCACACGCTGTACTCGGTCTCAAGAGCGCGGCAGGGATCCCGGGTTCCGATCGAATCGGTCTCGCAAGCGAGGCAACGCTCCAACGGTTACGACTGGTTCTCTAAAACCAGGTTGAAGAAAAGGCGAAGTAGGACAGTCTAACGGCTCAGATGTCTGGCCCGACTTCGCCCTCTCGTTTTGAATTCCTACGCGCGTGCTGCCGTCAGAAGCTCAAAGGAGCTACGTCGCGCAGCCCAGGAAGCTACGTCGGGTGAGCCAAGCACTTCGCTAGTTTCTAAACCTTCAATCTGTTGTTTCTCCTCGCCTATGTGTTTCTCTCACATCCAACGCTCGTGGACTGCCGCCAGGATGGCAGGGGTCTTGATGCTGGGGCTCGCCGTCCCGGTGTCGGCCCAAGACCGATATAAGATTATCACGATACCGACTCCGTCTGGTTACAACAGCTCGGCACTGGGCTTGAACGACAACGGGAATGTGGTCGGGTACAATGTCCAAGGGGACACCTATCAAGCGTTTCTCTATTCTCAAAGTAGTGGGTCCTCTACCGATGTCGGGTCGTTGGGCGGCCAGATGAATGCGGCTTGCGCGATCAACGGTTCCGATCAGGTTGCCGGGTATAGCCAGGACGCAAACGGTAACTTAGGCGCGTTCATCTATACGAAAGACGGTGGAATTAAAGCCCTTGGCTCGCTTGATGGCGGCGTCAGCAGCGAAGCGTTCGGGATCAATGACTCCGGACAGGCGGTTGGTGATAGTCAGAATGCTACGGACGACCATCGGCCGGTGCTATTCGATAATAGCGGCGTCAAGGATCTGAATGTCAGCGTTGCTCAAAACTCAAACGCATTCCGGACTGCGTACGCGGTCAACGAGGCAGGTCAGGTGGCTGGTCGAACGGACACGGATCAGGGGACAATCCATGCTTTCTTTTTAACGTCAGCGAACGGAGACCTTAAAGATATCGGCACCTTAGGGGGAACCAATAGCGAAGCCTTGGCGATCAATAAGTCAGGCGAAGTGGTGGGTGATGCGGAGACGTCAAATGGTGCACCGCACGCGTTCATTTATCGGAAGGGCTCAACCCGTGACTTGGGTACGCTTGCCGGATTCGACACGGCAAGCTTTGCCAGATCGATCAATGATCAGGGTGAAGTGGTAGGAGATAGCGAAAGCGCGGACCAGAAACGCGCATTTGTCTATAGCAACGGCCAGATGTTGGAGCTGGATAAATCGGCGACGAATCTAGCCGGCTCCGGTTTCGCCTCTCTAGATGTTGCCTACGGAATCAACAACCGTGGTTGGATCGCCGGGTATGGCACCACGACGGATGGCCGGACAATTGCTTTCCTGGCGGTCCCGGAAGGACAAGGGGCCACCCCGCTAGCTCAGGCTCAACCGCAAGCGCCGCAACCTGAAGCCCAATCCCAATCAGAAGGAACCGGCGATGATTATAGCGTGTTTTACTTCCGTCTTTCATCAGACGGCGATTGGGTCGAAGCGGGTGATTACGGGTATAGCTTTAAACCTCATGTCGCCCAGGGC
>JAFAHI010000378.1 GCA_019237325.1 Verrucomicrobiota bacterium
GACGCGAGAGATGCGGTGAGCTTATCGAAGTAGTTTTCCTCTGGTGTTTCCGAGGTTTCTACGTCGATCCCGGTGAGATCTTTAAACTCCTGTAGCCGTTTAATGATGGCGTCGGCGTAAGGATGTTTATTAAGCATCACCACCAGCCTAGTACCGGAAGCTTGCTTCCAATCGAATGTGCTCTGTTGAGCTCGGGCGCTATCCGCAAGGGGTAGAGCCAGACTAACGGCCGAGACGACCGCGAGAGAACTGGGCCATGTGAAACGAATTTTCATGTCCGAGGGGTTAGGGTGAACGAAGCCAAGCTACTGCACAAATATGCAAGAGCTGTTACCTATGCATAGGTCGAAACGGGCAGAGTTCAAGCGTTTTTGAAACGATTTCATAGAACGCTCTAGTTCCTTTCGATTTTCTCCGGCGCAGCCGTGGAGCGCTGCCTCGCTTGCGAGGCCGTGGTGAGCAGGGACACACATGTAAATAACCCTGCCAGGTGTTGCGCTCTATCGTTTTTCCGATCGAAACCAAGCCTGCGAGGTTCCAGGATGTCGCCCTTTTGCAAGATCTGACCCCTCCAGTCTTCAGTCGCTTGATACAGAGCGCGGACAACGAAAAGAAGGTATGAAATCATATCGCCCTGGTCTCCACGGCCTCGCAAGCGAGGCAGCGCTCCACGGTTCCGACCAAAGAGCCCCGGCCTTCACCAACTCATTTCTGATTCTCGAATCTAGCTAAATGGGGCGGCGGGCCATCGGCATGTTGGGCAACGCCGTTCCCAAAAGACCAGTTTTCGCGCGGTGTTTCGAGCAGATTGATGAATACATCTTCTTTTCGAAAACCCTGCTCAGCGGCAAGAAAGTCGGCCACGGTTTTAAATAATGCTTTCTTTAGTTCCACGGTTCGGCCCGAGGCTAAAGTAATCTGAATCATGATGATCCCGTCGGTCCGATGGATGTTTAGGTAATCCGGATCGTAAACCAGGTCGGTGTTGTGCTTCGTGATTACTTGAAAACGGTCGCCTTCCGGGATTCCGATTGCTTTTACCAACGCGCGATGGACGCAATCGCCGATACTCAGACGCTCCTTTTCAGAGCGATTACCTTTAAGTGAGATTCTGACGAACGGCATAAGATTCTTTCTTCAGCTTTTGTTGGCTTCGTTAATCACATTTACATTTTTTAACCGATGAAACGACTCTATGGCTTCGTATTCTGCCAGCCCTAAACGGTCGTACTGTTTCGCGTTTGTTCGATTGATCTGTTCGGCTTGTTGCCAATCTTCGCCCGCTTGGGTTTCCGTAAAGGGAGTCTGGCTGCGTTGTGAACGATGATGGTAAAGACAGTCCAGCTTGATCGCGAGCTCGGCCGGACTCAATGGCACCGCCATATCAATCTCGTGCGCCGGCCACGGCCGTTCATTTGACGCGTAAATCCAGATCTGACAATTCGACAACCAAGATTCCTCACGGCAGGTTAGTAGTGCGGCCGAAACCAGTTGAAATGTTATCCCGGTCACACTGCTGGGATCCGCCCCGGCGCCCGTTAGATAAATCTGGTGCGGTTTGCGTGACCGCATCAGAGTCGTGATCAAATCGACATCCTGCGCCGCCCAACGAAATTGCCGGTATCGGCCTTGTTCGTAGAAAGGTAAGTCGAGGAAAGAAACGCGGTCCAACGATAGGCCAAGAATTTGGCAGGAGGCACGCGCCTCGGCTCTGCGGATCAAACCTTTGAATTGGCGGAGTTCTCTGCTGTCCTCATCGAACGGTGCTTTGCTGTCGGTTTCTTTGGCCAATTTTCCCAGTTGGATACGGGAACCCGAACCGGATACCGCGAGCTCATGTAAAAGGCTGAACGCCATTCTCGCTTCGCCGTCCGGCACGCTGAGGTTTCCAGAAGTCAGGTAGGCTAAGGTGACTTCATGCCGCTGATTAACTAGCCGATGAATGGTTCCCGCCATGCCAATCTCGGCGTCCAACGGTTCTGGGCTGAGGACCAGCACACGTTTGAACGGCGGCTCGGCTGGGACCGGCCGATTGCTATCGTCCGCGTTTGGCTTTCCGCCCGGCCAACCGGTGATGGTGTGCTGGAGCTCGTTAAAGATTTTGATGTTAAGGCTGTAGGCAGAGCCTGTCTCGACTAAAAGCGAAGCCAGAGCGTTCTCGGTGTAGTCTTCGTCCTGGAGGCGTAACACCGGCTTTTGCCGGTTCTCGGCTAGCCAGGTGACCGCCTTGCGCGTCAGCTGCCGGTCCCAGCCGACCGGACCCACCTTCCACGGAGTCCGGAACCGGGTGAGCTCATTCGCTGCTGGCTGATCGATATAGCCAACACAGTCGGGATGATGTTGCAAAAAACTGGCGGGGATGCCGCCGGTCTCCGACCCCTCAATCGCGGCACGCAGAATCGATGCTTTGGATTCACCCCAGGCGATCAACCGGATCTGGCGTGCTTGCAGAATTGTGCCGATTCCCATGGTGATCGCATAAGCCGGTACATTGGCTTCACCGCGGAAATCGCGGGCCGCGTCTCGCCGAGTTAACCGATCGAGCGCGACCATTCTAGTTCGTGAATCACGAGTCGAACCGGGTTCGTTAAATCCGATGTGCCCGGTCCGGCCGATCCCAACGATCTGGATGTCGATCCCGCCCGCCTCCGCGATTTGGGTTTCGTAACGCGCGCAATATTCGAAAACTTTGTCTCGTTCGATCAATCCATCCGGTACGTGGACTTGGTTCGCAGGCAGGTCCACATGGCGAAAGAGTTGAACCTCCATGAAATGGCGATAGCTCTCGGGGTGGGTCGCAGGGAGACCGTAATACTCGTCCAGGTTAAACGTGATTACGTTCTTGAAAGATAGCCCCTCTTCCCGGTGTAACCGGATGAGTTCCTGGTAGAGCTTTACCGGGGTCGAGCCAGTGGCTAGCCCTAAAACCGCCGATCTGTTCTCCGTTTGGCGTTGCCGAATAAAACCGGCGATGCCCGCGGCCAACTCACGGACCGCAGTTTCTGAGTCGGCGAACACTTTCGTCTGTATCTTCTCAAACTGTTCGGCTTCGATCGGGAGGT
>JAFAHI010000513.1 GCA_019237325.1 Verrucomicrobiota bacterium
ACCGGCCGGCAGAATGAACAGGAAAAACGGCAGCGTCGACGCAGTCGAAATCAGGGAAAGAAACAACGTCGACCGGCTGATGCTGTTCATCACCCAGGTGGCAGCCGTGTCGTGCGCAGATACAAACGTGCCGGAAACAATCGTAGCCAGCCAGAGCTTGCGAAAAGTCGGGCTCTGTAAAGCCCTACAGCTTGAAGTTGCCGTCATTTGGAACAGAGCGAGTTACTTTTCTAAAGATACACAAACTCGATTCACCGGCTATCAGCGCAGGAATCGCATTATTCGATCGTAATGATCGGACACGGTTATCGAAGGTAGGGACGAGCTCCCGCTCGTCCAGATTACGTTCCTCAACACTCCATCACTCTATCACTCCAGAACTCCAGCCCTCACCACCCCGCGCAGCTAGAATCGAGGACGAGGACAGCCTGCCGCGCCGTAGGCGTGGCGGAGGCGGGAGTACGAAGCCCTTACGGCCTGACCCCGACCTCGTCCAAATGGACCAATAAATCAGCTGGGTCCTGATACACTCGGTAAGCACCCGCACGTTCTAACTCATCTGCACCGTACCCACCGGACAAAAGTCCGACCCCAAGTGCTCTGGCGCGTCTCGCCGCCAACATGTCCCAAACGCTATCTCCGATCACAACCGAGTTGGTGATGGGGGCACCAAGTTGAGCGGCTGCTTCCAGGAAAAGATGAGGATCTGGTTTGGCATAACGGACCAGGTCCCGAGTTACCACCGGAGTTCCCGGAACCAGACCAAGCATTTTCAGATTAGGTCCAGCCGTCTCGAGACGGCCACTGGTGGCGATTGCGTGTGGAACTCTTAAGTCGGCAAGATGCTTTAGCAATTCACGTGCGCCGGGCAACGGACGAACCGTTTTGCTTTGCCGATTGTAAGCTTCCGCATGTAATCGTCGCAGCTCATCTGCCTTCAGAGAGTCAATGTCTCTTCCTGTCTCCCGAAGAAGCGCATTAATAAACAAGCCACCACTCATCCCGATTCGGCGATGGATCCGCCAAACCGACAACTCGATTCCCGCTTTCTCCAGTGCTTCTCGCCAAGCCAGGACGTGCTGGTACACGCTATCTATTAGCGTCCCGTCCAAATCGAATAGAAAAGCCGGAACTAGCGGTTCGTTTGCGTAATCGCCTGGTTTTCCGGTAGCAGTTAACTCCGTTCCACCCGGTTCCATAATAAGCTGGAGGATAACCTCGACGCGATTGCCTGCAACCTGGGTGTTGGGGCCAGAGGCGCGAAGCGCGCCTGGAGGGGAGCCGCTTTGGATCGTGCCCAAACATCTCGTGTATTCTGTCCAGTGCGAGGAAGGCTAAATAGGGTGTTCAATAGGCGGCTCCCGCTAATTACCGTACGCAATGTTCCGCCCATCGTTATGATTTGTAGGTGATTACGGGCCGACGAACCTAACACCCGTTGAAACGTTCCCGGGAGTCGCCTGTTTAGCGAAGTTTCCGGTCATGCACGCGCTAAGACAAATATCACGGGTTTTTTAAGCACAATCCAAAGCGGCTCCCCTCCAAATGGGCTTCGTGCTTATCCGCATCTCCAACACTCCACTACTCCAACTTTGAACCCGAGAACGTGCGTCACACCACAAACCCCTCCATCACACCACTCCGCGCCTACCCCCTGAGCGCTTCTTCGCCTTTAGCCGTGATTTTACCCAGGCCTTCGATGCTCTCCGCGCCGGAATAGATCTCTCCATGAACCAGTTCCTCCGCGTCTAAGTTGCCCCACGCCTGGACAAAGTCGGCTGGCTCGACCCCGCCACATTCTCTCCAGATAACGTTCAGATTGATGTTGGTCTCTTGAACCTCTTTCACCTTCGCGAGCCGGTCCAAGATTAGGCGTTCCAAAGGTTCCATTTGTCTAAGATACTCGGTTAATGAGCGCTGTCTTCCGGTACCGGCGCTGGCTCGAGTGACCGGTGCAAACAATTCCGTGATCGGTGTAGCGGCGCCGCTATACCGATCACGGGCTTGGTACACTAGAACGCAAAGACCGAGCTTCGATGGGGATTGGCGATTTCCTTCGGCGTTCGGCCAAAGAGCCGTTTAAATTCCCGGCTGAATTGCGACGGACTTACATAACCAACCTGGTGGGCCGCTTCAGCAACCGGAATACCGCCGGCGATCAGCGCTTGCGCTTTCAGAAGATAACCGTTGGATCAACGCTCAGCGCATCGAAGTCTCAGGCCGCATGGTCGTCTGAGCGGTAGGGACGAGCTCCCGCTCGTCCGGCGATTGCCTGGCGATTGCCGGAACGCAACTACATCACGGGTATAATTGCGGACGAGCGGGAGCTCGTCACCGGGTTTACTTAAAAGCCTCTTTGAACGCTAACGAGGACGAGATCAACCTCTTCACGTTCTCCGCGGTCTCACCTTTCCGGTAGAGTAAACCCACATCCATGAAAGAGGGTTTGGAAACGAAGGGGACATAACGAATACGATCGCCCGCTATAGAGGTAGTAAACTCACCCACGACCGCCGGC
Source organism: Verrucomicrobiota bacterium (assembly GCA_019237325.1). Classification (GTDB taxonomy): domain Bacteria; phylum Verrucomicrobiota; class Verrucomicrobiia; order Chthoniobacterales; family JAFAMB01; genus JAFAVN01. The sequence goes on from JAFAHI010000513.1 coordinate 2,519, forward strand.
GAATGCCCGGACTCGACCGCAGCGACCAGGCTCAACACGCCATCACACTCTTGACTGATCACGACACGCGTTTTGCTCACTCCTAACACTCTTGCCACCCAGGAATGATATTCGGGAAATTCGGTGGCCCGATAACCCACCAAATTGTCAGCTGGAACGGCTGACGGACGAATCGCAGACAATTGCGCCAACGGACAAGACTTCGCGCAGATAATCCCTACCGAATAACGACGGAGAGCCTCGAACTCAACGCCGCGCATCTCTCCGGCTCTAGGCCGGAGCGTTAGACCGGCATGTAGTTTCTTTGTTTTGATACCGGCCAAGATCTCGCTTAGCGATAAATCGTACAGAGTGACGCAGGATCCGGGCGCCATCTCGTGATATCGGTTAAGAATACCGGAGATAACCGCCGCGGTCGGCGCAGGCGCATATCCTAGTTGCAGATCCTCATAGGCTTTTCTTTCCATCTGATGAGCCCCCGTTCGTAATAATTCGGCCTCGCGTACGAGTTCTCGCGCTCGCATCAAAAGGGTACTTCCGACGACGGTCAGTTTCACCTCCTGGTGAGTCCGCTCAAACAGTTTGACCTTGAGTTCATCCTCCAGATCTCGAATCTGGCGGCTAAGCGGTGGCTGAGAAACGTTCAAACGTTCAGCAGCACGGGAAAAGTTTAGTTCCTCGGCAACTGCAATGAAATAACGCAGGTGGCGCAGTTCCATCGGTGTTTCGGCTCCCGAAGATCGTAATACCTTTCGGGAATCACGTCAGGTCTAAAAGAGTATTTCCTCGAAATGAGCGATCGCGCCATCGTCCTTGCGCGGTCTCCGATTTCAATAGCACTAACCATAAAGTGGCTAGACCGGTCTTTGATCCAGCCGTTCCAGACACAGACCGGCAGCTAGCAGAGATCGGTGAAACCGCAGCGGTTAGTTCGCAGGAAAGACCTTCTATTGACGTGAAGCCTCGACTTAGAACCTAAAACCTAAAACCTAAAACTTAAAACTTATCCATGAATCAAGATATCGTTAACGTGATTAAGGCCTACGAAAAATCGCTCAACACAAGCGACACTGCGGCTGCTCTCGAGCTTTACGGGGAGGATCCGATTTTCATGCCCCAATATTCCGCTGCGCTCAGCGGCCGGGACGCGGTTAAAGCAGGATATGACCATGTCTTTAACACGATAAAGCTCAACGTCACTTTCACGGTCCACGAAGTCGTCGAGATGGGCGATTTGGCCTATGTCCGAACGACGTCAGCAGGTAAGACCGAAATATTCGCTGCGAAGACGACGGTGAAGGAAGGTAACAATGAACTTTTCATTTTCCGTAAGGAACAGGGGAAATGGAAAATCCATCGGTATCTTTTCGCCTCGACTAACCCTCCGCAAACCAAGTGATGGAGTTTCGACACCTGCGTTACTTTGTTGCGGTCGCCGAGGAGCGTAGCTTCTCACGGGCTGCCGAAAAGTTGCACGTGTCACAGCCGCCTCTTAGTCGACAGATCCGTGATCTCGAAATCGAGTTGGGCGTTAGATCACTTGACCGAAATCGCCAGGGAGTCCGGCTCACTTCCCTCGGCAATGCGGTTTTAGCAAAGGCCCGCGCTTTAGTTCGCGACGCAGATCTGTTTAAGGCGGAGGCAAAGGTTCTCGACAAAGAGATCAATGAAGAACTGAGGATCGGTTACGCGCCGTCTCCAACCGCAGTAATCATCGCGAAGGTACTTGCCAAGTATCACGAGCTCGCTCCCGGCGGCCGCATTACGCTGCAAGATCTGACTCACACCGAGATCTTACTTGGCTTGAAGACGAAGAAGCTCCACGCTGCTCTAACCTTGCGGCCGCGCGACCAGGAGATGCGAGGACTCAGATTTGAAACCATAAGCCGGCACGCAGCGGGAATTATCTGTCCAGTGAAGAGCCGTTTAGCAGGAGCCGATCATGTACGGCCGTCCACCGTGGCGAGCCAGGAACTGATCGTGTACCGGGCAAAGGATTTCCCGGAATATCATAGCACGAGCTACAACTAAACTATGCGGGGACTACTTCCCATGCCGCGACAGACCTGCATAGCGGTGTTTGTCGCATTATATTGGGGATTAAGCGGACATATCGGCGGAGCTCAGCCATCCGACTTGACCGCGCCGAAGCCAAACGCGGGACCGACACCGATTCCTCTGTCTGAGATCGCGTCGCAAGCCGAATCTACTTTTCGGTCGGTTCAAAACATCGAGACCACGCTTTCGACCGATCAGGTAGCCGCGACCGTCGAAAGAAGTCTCCCGCCGCTGACAGACGAGATCGAGTTGCGCGGGACAGAGATGGCCAAGTTCCTGGGCGGAGTTGTTCCCTTAGAATTGCTGTACAGCATGGAGATCGTTCTGCAGAAGTATCGGGACCAGCTTTCAAATTGGAATCACGATCTCACCGAGCGATCTAAAATCCTGGACAATCAGATTAGTCAGCTGGAGGCGCTGGCCAAAATCTGGAAAACAACTTTGCAACTGCCAGAACTATCTGGCGCGGCGCCTGAGATCCCTCAGCGCGTCCAGAATATCATCGAGTTCGTTGATCGGACCCGGCACTCCGCAGAAGCGCTTAGGCAACGGGACTTAATCTTGCAGGGCCGCGTGCTCGAGGCAACAGCTCGGTTGCAGGCAATCGCTCCCGCCTTTCAGCAGGCCAAAACTAACGCGGCTAAGAATTTGTTCGTTCAAGATAGCCCTCCGATCTGGAGCCTTGGAATCGACCAATGGAAAGAGGCAACCCACGCATCCTTCATACCACCGGCGAGTGCTGCTTTGCTCAAGACGTATCTCCAACGCGCGCCCGGCGTCCTTTATCTTCATGCTGCCGTGATCTTCTTCTTTGTTCTCTCTTTGTCCTGGCTGCGGCGCGGCGTAGACAAATGGACCGAGGAAGAGCCTAGCTTACGGCGCGAGACGCCTGTGTTTGATTTGCCGGTCTCCACGGCTATCACGCTTTCTTTTCTGATCCTTGGAACGCTCTATTCGACGGCACCGTTCTTGCTCCGGGCGATACTTTGGGGCGTACTGCTTATTCCGATCACGCTCATTCTGCGCCGATTAGTCGATCGAGCTCTGTTTCCGACGCTCAACGCTCTGATCGTTTTGTATGCGGTCGATCAATTCCGTTTGCTCAGCTCGCTCCTCCCGTTTGTCGGGCGGTTGGTCTTCGCGGCGGAGATGTTAGGCGGGACTCTGTTCCTGATCTGGCTGATTCGGGCCGGGCGTTTGCCATCTGTCGGCGGCAACACAACGAAGCTATTCGCTCAAGGAATCCGGCTGATTCTACGACTCGGCTTAATCGTTTTTCCGCTGACTCTGGTGGCAAACATTCTTGGCTACCTGAATTTTGCTAGCTTGCTTGGAGGCAGCGTCATCAGGAGCGCGTATGTCGGTGCGTCGGTTTATGCCGCCGTGCGCATTCTACAAGGCCTAATCGTTATATCCCTCAGGACGCATCCCCTCAGTTTACTGCGCGCAGTCCAGACTTATCGGTCGATGCTTCAGCGGCGTATTTGCGCGGTTGTCGAGTTGCTGGCGTTTATCTACTGGGTAAGCCTGACGTTAAACTTTTTCGGGCTGCGAACGCCATTAGTCGCGAGCACGGAAGATGTGCTCCGAACAACTCTGAGCATCGGCTCGATGAGCATTTCGTTGCAACAAGTACTCGTCTTTTTGGTGACGGTCTGGGCTGCTTTCGCGCTCTCGCGGTTCTTACGTTTTCTACTCGAAGAAGATTTCTATTCTCACTGGCATCTCGCTCGGGGCATTCCGCAAGCCGTCTCGAAAATGGTTCACTATGCGCTCCTGTTGCTAGGCTTTTTCGTCGGCTTAGCGGTCCTTGGCGTAGATCTTACCAAGGTCACGATTCTGGCTGGAGCATTTACCGTAGGGGTTGGATTCGGACTGCAAACCGTGATTAACAATTTTGTTTGTGGTTTGATCTTGCTTTTCGAGCGTCCAATTAAAGTTGGCGACGTGATCCAAATTGACACGGACGTCGGCGAAGTCCGCCGGATTGGTATCCGAGCAAGCATCATTCGCACGGCCGATGGGTCCGAGGTTATTGTACCCAACGCAAGCATTATCGCCAACAAAGTAACGAATTGGACCTTCTCGGACCGTTACCGAGCGATTGAAATGCCCGTCACTGCCGCTCGAGGTGCAACTCCGCAACGGGTAATCGAGGTATTGGAACGCGTCGCCGCTAATCAGGCCGGAATTACCAAAGAACCGGCGCCCCGAGCCTACGTTGTTAACTTCGGCTCTGCCGCAGTCAGCTTTAACCTTCGGGTTTGGACCGATCAATATGAGGACTGGATTCGGGTTCGCAGCAATCTGGCTGTCGCTGTCGATGAAGCTCTGAACCGTGAGAATATAGCCGTCGCCTGATCGCTCAGTGCACCGGATCATAGTCCATTCCTCCGTAAGAACATGCGATTGGGGTCGTACGGGTTAATCGAATTCGGTTTCCCATTCGGTATAACTGCTTCGCGTTGCACAATTTACTCGACCTGCATTCGCGGCTACTCTACGCTTCTAAACCAGCATTCGACGAAACGCCGTTGCACCGCAGTTAACGCAGACTCCAAGCACAACCAATACCGGAGCGCGCATCCATGGCAGAAGGTACGAAGCTTACCCCGAGCGCGGAGGCGTCGTCTGTGTCAGCTGTAGACCAGGAATCACCTGCTCAAGTTCGGGCGCTCCGGCCCGCCACTAACGCCGACCGGCAGTGGTGGTTCGACGCACGCGG
>JAFAHI010000641.1 GCA_019237325.1 Verrucomicrobiota bacterium
AGACTTTCAGGAAATAATTGAAACGGCGGCAGCACAGGGAGACATACTTTTAGCGAAACCTGAAAGGAAACGACCAACTTTCGGCGATTACCAAATTAGACCCTTGTATGAGCGCAACCCATGGCAACCCGGTAAGACTTACTATATGGTGACGTTATGGGATAACAACCTGGGCCGGTTATTTGATAACTATGAGGCCGCGTTCCGATGGATTAGACAGCACTTAGAAGCGAACGATGACGGCTCGGGGCAAGTATAATAAAGAAGGCTGTATGGTCAAAAGACCGGAGAGAACGGTGGGTGGCCCTTTGAATGTCTCGGTTGCTGATGAGTTCCGGCGTCCTGTGGGAGCGTTCTGATGTAATTAAGTAAGCCCCAGATATGCTCGTCGGATTCGACTTTCCCGAATGCTGGCATCCCAGTGAGCCGGATCCTGTTTTTGATAAATCCAGACGAGCTCGCGATCACTATACGGTTGTACTTCAGGAGAAGCGAGCTCGGAAGCACGCGGATACATCTAGCGGCCGTTATCGGTCAGTATGTGTCCATCCGAGCCATGACGAGTGGCGCGATCGGTGCCGTAGAGGGTGTCGCCTTCTTCCAGACTGGGTGCTTGTTGTCATCAAGCAGGTTGGAGAGCTCGGCGAGTCCTTAGTTCCTAGCAAATCCTTTATTTAAGCACGTTAACGGACATTCGTGGATATGAGTGGAACCCCATTTGGCGAATCGTGGGTTCGAATCCCGCCGGCCCGATAGTGCGAAACGGGGAATGGGCGAGTGGGCGTATCGGCGAAGACTTCCCCCAAGAACGGATGGGAATAGCCGCGAAAAGGCACAAAAAGCGCAAAAAAAAGAATCACAGAACGTGACGGGTCTTGTTCCGGTCGAGTAGTCGTTTGCGCCAAGGTTTGTTGCCTTGGTAGCTTCAGTTCTTGTTCTCTTTTTGTGCTTGCGCCTTTTCGCGACTATTCCGATTTTTCTATCTGCGTAAATCTGCGTCCATTTCACCCCGGAGAATGTTTGTCCGAAAGCTTTCGGGGTTCGAGACTCCGGTTCTCTCCTCTGCGGTTGCTTGGCATCCATTCGCGGTTAGCTTTGTTGTTCCCGGATTTCATGACTGGCAAAGGAATTAGCAGCCTGCTTTATCGCTTCACGCTCACAGCCTTGATGGCCTTGGCGACATTGACCGTGTTTATGGTATTTGCCTTGACGCTTCGAGGCCAGAACGCACAGAGCACACCGACGCCCAGCGCGACTCCATCTCCATCGCCTTCTCCCAAAACGAAGGCATCGCCAGCACCCACCAAACCAGCGCCACCTCCCAAACCGTATGCAACCGCGTACGGCAAGCCGTGGCCATCTCCGTCGCCGAGTCCGTCAGTGCAATTACCGCCCGACCTGATACCGGACCCCCAACATTTGCCCGTCCCGACCCCGCCTCCACCGGCCACGAACGACCTGTTGCCGGAGAACAAACCACTTCCAACCCCAGTAGGGCCGCAAACCAGTGAACCAGATCTTCTGCCCTCAACCCCGACCCCGGGCCCATCTCCTGCCGGTTCGGCTTCAGCGGCCGCGGCAACTCCTCAAGAGACCCCGACACCGAAAAAGATGGCAGAACAAGTTTTGAAAGAAAAAATGCGGTTCAGGCAGATTGAATCCGCAGCAGAACGTGATCCGCACGCAATCGAAATGTGGAACACGGCCAATAAGCAATACACGATGGAGTATCGCCGGGAATGGCAACGGCTTTATTACGTGTATGTCTGCAATATCATGCGCAAACTGGATCCGAGTCTATCGCAATTGATCGACGCGTGGGAACAAACCCATCTCAGCGCGCAATCCGTGCACAACTCAAGACCAACTGTACCGCAGGACGAGCTTCGCGGACCGGCGGAGACTCAGAGCAGGTGATTGGTGCGCCACCCGTGGAGCGCTGCCTCGCTTGCGAGGCCGATGGTGAACAAGGGAGATGGCATTGTACGGCCTTTCTGTTCTCTGCGCTCTGTATTGGACCTACTGAGGATCTCGATCCCCACCTCGATCTGCAGATGACAAAGCAGAACGCGCGCAGGGGACGGATAGGATCATTCGCCCTGTTTACCATCGGCCTCGCAAGCGAGGCAGCGCTCCACGGGTTGTCGACCCCGTCATCAGCGACGCGAGTCCTTTTCTTGAGGAATTCACCTTTCAATATGCACGGGAGCGTCTATTTAAGGTTTTCCAACTCGTGGCGCTGTGAAGTTTGCGCAGAGCACGAGGGACCTTCGCAATAAAGAGACCCTTATGAATCCTAGGAAACGAACTTTTGTCGCCCTAATAGGCTGCATGGCTGCAGCCAGCGCATTTCCGGCTGTAGGGCACAGTGACCCGATCTCCGATCTTCGATCTGTCTCCGTGTTCAAAGATGCTGACTTGTCTAAGTTGTCGGGAGGAGATGTTCTCGCCAATAGAGGACCGGCGATGCGTTTTTCGCGGGGCTTATCAGTCGAAAGTGCATTTATTGTACGTGCGCCGGTAAAAACTACGGTAGGCCTATTGCAAAATTGGAATCCGACCCGCCATTCGGAACTGAAAGTTTACCTGAGCGGAGATCTTTCCGGAAAAGGGCCGGGCGAGTTTCAAAGTTTGAGCACGGCGCCCGGCAATTCGTCGGTCAAAGCTTTCGTTGATGCGACGGAGAAACTCCCCGGAGATCCGTCGAAGCTTCAGCTCAGCGCGGCGGACGTAAAAGAATTTTCTCCAGGCTCCGCATCAGGAGGCGCGATGCCGGCGCCCGTCGTCACGTTTTGGAGCCAAGTCTTGTCGCAGCGGGTGAAAAGCTTTATCTCCGGCGGTTTATCGTCGCAACCAGCCTATCAAACGGCCGCCGGCAACATCGTGCCAGAGGAAGAGATTGCCGCACTCTTGAAGGAGAGTCCCAGCGTTCGCTCACAGTTCGCGCCGCTGATCTCAAGCACCGCGATCGGTGGGGGGCGCGGCTCCGTATCTCCGAACCTTTACTGGCAGCTATTCGATGTTGAGGGCCAAGCTGCGGTGAGCCTGAACGCGTTTTACGCCCGAGCGGTCGGTGATGGTTGGCAAACTGCCGATCTCGGATATTACGGCAGTGGCGGTTTTTACGCTTTGGTCTCGTTCCACCAACTGTGGCCCGTGCAGGTGAATGGTAGCGATGCCACCCTAGTTTGGCGGGTCGATCTCACATCGGCCTCCGCATTGAGCGAGCTCCGAGGAGTGGAACGTTTAGGCTCAGGCGCCGCGATGATGCGCGAGGTGCAAAAAGGCATTAAGGCGTTCCTGCGGGACGCGGGTCGGTAGGGATGAGCTCGTGCTCATCCGCTATTCGTGTCGGGCTGTTCGGTGTGACTCTAACGGACGAGGAGGGCGAGGGGGCGAATGGGCGAAACGGCGATCGCGAAGCCCACGATCGGTAGGGCGAAAAACTCGGCGCGCCTGGGATGCATTTCTACCTTCAATTTGGCCGCGCCGGTTTTGAGCCGCACTCTGGGTGTGGCATCGGTTTGAACATTGTCGCGAAGCCGCCCGTGTTTACTCGGGTAAGCCGTGGGCACCCCAGGTCCACACGCGACGGCTCAAAACCGGCGCGATTACGTCAGGTAGCGGCCGAACCTTGGGCGCGCCGAGTTTTTCGCCCTACCATTCGCTGATACGCCGATACGCCCGACCGCTCCGGACAAAGCCGACTCCCACCCTTGCAACCATGGCTGGGCAGGGATAGGGTCCACCCTCCTGGAGGATTTTACTGTTTTGAGGAAGCACCTTTCGCTTAGCCGGTTAGCCTATGGCGGTCTCTTAGCGCTCGTCGCTGTTTTTACCCTCAGTACCGCCGATGCACAGGACAGCGGGTCTCCTTTGAAATTAGCGAGCTATATTCAAAGTTCGACCGTTTCCCCATTCTCCTACGAGTTCTCGACCGATGGCGCCTATATTGGCAGCGGCTCGATTAGCCGCGGGCTTAGGTCAATCGGCGACTACAGCGAGATATCGAATTCCATCAACTTTGTAGTCTCTGATCAGATCAAAGATTCCTTGATTCTGCGTATGGGCCTCGAGTGGTCACGGTACGCGTTCGATAGTCAGAATCCCTTTGCGCCCATACCCGACGTGATCAATGCCCTAGACCTGCAGCTCGGCGCGGACGTGCAATTGAGCTCAGCCTTACTGATGCGAATGGAGATCCATCCCGGTTTTTATGGCACTTTTGACGACATTGCGTTTCGAGACATCAACATCCCTTTTGTCGCGGGTCTCTCTTATTTTGTGAGTGCCGACTTCATTGTCACCCTCGGTGTCAGCGTCGATCTGAATTCTCAAATACCGGTTATCCCTGCAGTGGGTGTCCATTGGAAGCTATCAGATCGTTGGACCATCGACGGGGTTGCCCCGCGTCCCCAGCTTCAATACCTTCTCACGGACAAAGTCACTCTCTTTGCTGGAGCTGACGTCCGGGAAACCACTTTCCGGATGAATGACGACTTTGGTACTAGTCACAATACTCCCGCGCTGAACCGCGCCATTCTCGATTACTGGGAGATTCGGGCGGGAGGCGGTTTGACCTGGTCCGTATATAAAAGCTTAAAGTTAGACCTGGAGGCTGGTTTTGTTCCGTATCGCCGATTTGATTACTTTCGGGCAGACGTCAAGGCGGTATCATCGGACTGGTTTCCCTACCTTCGAGTTGGATTATCTGCGAAATTTTGACTCTACCCGGATGTTAAGGGTATTTGGGGGGGGTGGACCATTGTCCTAGACCGTAACGAATTAGCCATGAAGGATCCAATGTACCGTGAACCATCACTACAGCATTTTTGGATTCCGTTCACGGCGATGTCGGCGTTCCCTGCGTTCTCGGCGTTGCTAAACCATGCCTAAGCCTCTCATTGTACTTACCGATCTCGCGAAAAAGTTTGGCCACAAGGCTGCTGTCGACAAGATCTCGATGTCGATCGGTCAGGGTGAAGTCTTCGGATTTCTCGGCGCCAACGGCGCAGGTAAGACGACTACCATCCGGATGTTGTGCGGCTTGACTAAGCCGACGGCCGGGAGGGCGTCCATTGATGGGCTGGATGTCTGGAGAGACCGATTTCGGATCCGGTCAAAGTTTGGCTATGTCTCACAGAGATTTAGCCTCTATGCCGACCTGACGGTACGGGAGAATCTTCGCTTCTTTGCCGGCGCCTATCGGCAAGATCACATCAACGAGAAGGTCGATCGCATGGTCAAAGAGATGGACCTTGAGCCGTATCGTGATTCCCGTGCGGGTAAACTTTCGGGCGGATACAAGCAGCTGTTATCGATGGCTTGCGCTTTGATTCATGAACCCGCGTTGCTGTTTCTCGATGAACCAACTGCCGGCCTCGATCCGGTGCATCGCCAACAGATCTGGGATTTTCTTTATCAAGTGACCCAATCTGGAACTACCATCTTTGTAACCACTCACTATATGGACGAGGCCGAGCGGTGTACGGACGTCGGGTTCGTCCAACACGGACGCCTGGTGGCCAAAGGATCTCCCCGCCAGCTTAAGCAAGCGCTGGGTGGCGATCTTCTCGAGGTCCATGTGGAGCCGCCTATGCCTGCCGTATTAGAACTGAGAAAGTTCCCCGGTATAAGCGCGGTGGATCTACGCAGCGGCCGGTTGCGAATACACGCCGCTGATCCGCAAGCTTTGGTGGACCAATGGCAGCAGTACTGGCCCTTTCCAGGACTTAAGTTCCTCGGCTACTCGTGGGTGGAGCCCGACATGGAAGATGTGTTTAATGCGTACGCCCAAGGCCGTCATTCGCCGAATCAGGTTCAGGCAGCTTTGAAATGAATTTGTTCGACTCTCTGAAAGCGATTCTGACGATTGCTTATAAAGAATTTGTCCATGTCTGGAGGGATCGGCGAGTCCTGCTCTTGATTCTCGTTTTGCCGCCGTTCTTCACCTTGGTGTTCGGACATGCGTTCGAAGGGTCTAACGTTCGTGACGTGTCAACGATGTTCCTGGACGCCGACAATAGCCCTGAAAGTCAGAAATTCGCCGAGTTTCTCCATGGCAAGAACGTCCTCGACGCTTTGGTGGAGGGGAGTGACAACCCGGACAAAGTGCGCAAGGACATCAGCGATCTGTTACAGAACCTCAAGGATACTTTCATTTGGAAAAAATGGGTGGGCGACGCGAAGGGCACGATTGACTTGGTCCAAAACGGCGCTGATGCGGCCATTGTGATCCCGGAAGGGTGGGGAAAGTCACTCCAAGATGGGACACCGATTAACATGCGAGCCGTTCTTGACGGATCAGATACCAACACAGCGCCTGCGGTCCAGGCATTGCTTCAGCAAGCCCTGGGGATATTCCAGCTGAATGAGCGATATGAGCTGATTAAGAACTTACCCGAGCAGGTGGTGGACCTCGGTGAGCAGCTTTCTCCGCAGACCCAGCACGAATTCAGCTCCTCGCTGACTCCGTGGGAGTTTGACACGCAAATTCTGTACAATCCCAAGCTGCTGTTTGTCGACTATGTCGTGCCGGGCATGGTTGGTCTTATCTTACAGCTGGTCACCGTGACTTTGATTGCAAGTACGATCACCCGCGAGAGAGAGGTGGGCACGTTGTCGCAACTCTTGGTTACTCCTTTGCGACAGTCAGAGATCGTTGTCGGCAAGGTGCTCCCTTATCTCTTCATATCGATGTTTCTTATCGCCGGCACGATTGCCATCGGGCACATCCATTTCGGAATCAAGATCCATCAGCCACTCCTCCTCTCGTTAGTTTGTTTTTTGTTTCTGCTCTGCTCACTGGGCCTCGGTCTTCTGATCTCGGCATTTTCCAAAACCCAAACGCAGGCGATCCAATTTTCTGTTTTTCTCTTGTTACCGATCATGCTTTTGTCCGGGGCATTCGCACCGCTCAGTCAGCTGCCCGGTAGCATCAGAATCTTTTCGGAGCTCTTTCCGTTGACTCACTTTTGTCGCGCGTTCCGGAGTGTGAATATGTACCGCGCAGATTTTGGGTTTATCGCCGCAGATCTGATCGCGCTCGCAGTCGGCGCAGTGATCACTTGTATTGGCGCCGCGTATTTGTTGCGAACGGCGGATGATTAGACAGGCCGAGCCAGCGGCGTCGTTCTCGTCCTCGACTCCGTTCGAGCGGAGTGATGGAGTACTGGAGTGTCGGTTCCAAGAAGTCTCGCTACACTGATTTTCTCCCCTCGATAAGAGTCCAGCGATCCGGTGTGAAACGGCCGGACAATCAAGAGCCCGTCTAACCATACCATTGACTTGACCGCCACCAACGTTGCGGGGCCGTTGCCTATCAACGGCCCGGCAATCGTTTCTCTGATTCTGTCTTTTCGAATTTTCGGCTATCCGATGTCTAGCCCTTAGTCGATCGGCGGGATCGTCGAAGGAATCACACCGGCCTGGAACAGATCGGACAGATCGAAGGTCCCGTCCGGGGAAGGATTGGCCGCATCATTCAAGAAGCCGGTTGGTGTGCTGGCAGTTATCTGAAAGATCTTTTGCAGGGTATTCAGATCTGACGAGTGCGTGTAGTCCTTGGTGCTCGCAAAGGCGTTCCCTTTAGCTAACTGTGAAATAATAATTTCCCCGATGGTGGCGCTAAAGTCATCCGCACCCTCGGTCTCATCCCACCAAATGACAATGACGCCGCCATCTTTATAAGCTTTGGAAGCCATGATTTTTGGAATAACCATGGCCAGGAAATTATCGCCGGCGGCAATTTGCGAGGCATCACCAGTGTAGTGAACTCCGTGATAGGTAAACCCGTCAGTCAGAGCCGAGTGCATGTCGTTATACTGGTCCGGGGTAATCAGATTATATTTACCCACCTGATTGGTATCCAGGTCCTTAAACAGTTGCTCAAGCGGTTGGTAGTGCTTAGCCTCTACGTTTTTGGTGGTCGTAACGTCTCCACCGTTGCTGGCTACGAAGAACAAAGTCCCATCGTGTTTACACGCGAAATTGTATTGGTTGCTCTGGTTATACAGATTCCTATAGGTCGAGACCGTCCCGCTGAAACTCGAGAGTGGGACCGTGAGGTCTTTCTTCTTTACCGGCTTATTGGTCGGACTTCCACCTTGGTTAACATTCCCCCCATCCGTATTCAACAGATCGGTGTCTTCCTGATAAGTCTTCCAAAGAATACCATGCTCCTCCAGTAGCCCGGTTAAGTTTTGACCACTGACCTCGGTGTTCGCCGCTAAAAAAGCCTGAATCTCCGGCACGCTCGGATTACTGGCGGCATAAGGGTCGTTATCGTCAAAAATGCCTAAGTTACTTCCGTTCTCCTGCCAGATGTAATTTGGTTCTGACGGATGGATGCTCGGGTTTTTACCGCTCGCCGTCGCTAAA
>JAFAHI010000135.1 GCA_019237325.1 Verrucomicrobiota bacterium
TTTAAAACTTCTGTGGTAGCGGGAGTACTCGCCAAAATGAATGAAACGTTATTGCAGTGCAAAGATCGCTAAAAGAGCTGAATAAGAATTCCCTAAAACGGCGGAAACTCGATTGCCCGATCCATCGGATCGTAACGCAACGGGACCTCAGCCGGCTCCGTAGGAGCCCAATATTTATAGCAGTGGTAACGCAAAAGGCGACCAGCTCAGCTAGGAGCGGCATAGTAGGTCGTTCTTAAATTAGATGTCGCTCCTCCGGAGCTGGTTCGTTTTTTGCGGCTTAATCTATAAAGATGTGACTCCTACGGAGCCGCGTTTCCGCAGCCTGCGAGGACATACCGACGATCTACGGACGTGGGATTTCCGCTTGCGGCCGGCGATGACCGCATCTAGATACGTGTATATACACTCATATTTAGGGTTTCAGCCTCTATCTTTCCAATGATAGCCAATACTACAACTGGCCAGGGTAACCTACCAAATCGCCGCCATTATCCCTTTGTGGTGGTCGGAACAACTTTCGTCACGCTGGTTTCTGCTGCTGGCGTGTTATCGTCGCTCACCATGTTCGTACGGCCGTTCGAAGCTGAGTTCGGATGGTCCGCCAGTCAGATCGCGGGTGCTCAAGCTCTGCAGATTGGGCTTTTTGGTCTTACCGGGCCGTTCGCGGCCGCAGCGATGGAACGTTATGGGGTCCGCAAAACCATTGCCGGAGCTCTAGCGCTGCTAACCTGTACGTCCCTATTGATAACGCGCGTAAGTGCGATCTGGCAATTGCTGATATGCGCGACGTTCGTCGGGATCGGCGCGGGTTCGATTGCTCTAACGCTCGGTGCGACGGTAGCGAATCGTTGGTTTGTGAAAAATCGGGGCACGGTGATCGGGATTTTCACTGCGGGGAACGCCACGGGTCAGCTTGTATTTTTGCCCATGTTCGGCGCGCTGATCGAGCACCAAGGCTGGCGCATCTGCGCGTACATCCTGTCCGGGCTCACGGTGACACTCATTTTAGTATTCTGTTTGCTCATGCGCGAACGCCCCGTCGATGTGGGGATCCCTCCGTGGGGCGGCAAAGCCATCGAGCCGGCCCCCACGCACAAGCGAGATCCTTTGAGCGAAGCTTTCGCCACGTTGCGCCATGCATCGCACTCCAGAACATTCTGGTTGTTGGCAGGGTCCTTTTTTATCTGCGGAGCCAGCACCAACGGACTCATCGGCGCACACTTGGTTCCAGCCTGCGGCGATCGGGGGATCCCGGAGACGCGAGCTGCAGGTTTGCTGGCGCTGATGGGACTATTTGATTTAGTGGGGACAACCATGTCGGGGTGGCTTTCGGACCGCTGCGATTCGCGGTGGTTACTGTTCTGGTATTACGGCCTGCGTGGCCTATCCCTATTGTTTCTGCCGTTTGCCTTTGGGTTGGGTCTATTTGGTCTTCCTTTGTTTGCGGTGTTCTATGGGCTCGATTGGATAGCAACGGTTCCGCCAACGATCCGGATTGCGACCGCCGCATTTGGCCGGGAACGGGCACCCATCGTTTTCGGGTGGATCGCGACTGCTCATCAGATCGGTGCGGCGTCTACCGCTCTGGCCACGGGTTGGTCACGAACGGCGAGCGGTACCTATGACACCGCTTTCGTGACCAGCGGTGCGCTCTGCATACTTGGTAGTATGTTAGTCTTATGCATTGCCCGCCGGCCTCAGATCCTGCCCACGTTTGCGGAGGCAGCAACGTGAGGCCCAGGAGTTCAGGAGTTCAGGAGTTCAGGAGTTCAGGAGTTCAGGAGTTCAGGAGTTCAAAGTGACGCGGGCAGCGAAATTGCAAGAAAAAGGAGGCCTATGCGATGTGCAGGTGAGAGTTGCCGAGCGTTGTCGAACGCGGGATTCTGAACTCCTGCACTCCTTGAACTCCTTCATATATGCCAGATGATGTTATTCAGGATCGTTTGCCGCCATCGAAGCTGGGTCCTTGCACTTGTACCGATATCCGGAGGGCCGCCCGGAAGTTAACTTCGCTCTACGACTCGGCGCTAGCGCCGGTGGGGATTACCATTACGCAGTACTCGATCTTGGCGAGCATCGGGCGAGCCGGGGAACTCTGCCATACTGTCTTGGCAGAAAGACTAGGCATGGATAGAACGACCCTGACCCGTAATCTAGGGCCTCTTATCGAGGCTGAGTGGGTCGTGGCGGGTAGCGGCGAAGATCGCCGCCGACGTTGGTTGCACTTAACCGCAGCCGGGAAAAAGAAGCTGAAGCGCTGTCTCCCATTGTGGGAAAAAGTACAAAACGAATTTGTATCTGAGATTGGCGCCCAGCAGTTACAGGAGTTGCGAACGCTTCTGCGGCTGGTTGAGTCAGCGGTGGCTAGCGCGGGTGGTGCAGAGGAGTGAGCGGGCGCGGGCCAGGGGCGGAGACTAATCCAGGACCGTCGAGGACGAGGACGAGAACGAGTGAGACTTGACCGAGAGAAGCGGTCGTCGCGAGAGTTCGATCGAGTGCTTGTCACAGCGATCGGGTTCCGCAATTCATATAGCCATGTCGAGCCACGGCAGACGCCCGATTATTATTGATACTGATCCGGGACAAGACGATGCGGTGGCCATCCTTTTCGCCTTGGGTGCGAGCGACCGCCTAGATCTGCGGGCGATCACGACAGTGGCGGGGAATGTTCCACTCAGTTTAACTGCCAAGAATGCGCGGATCGTTTTGGGATGGGCTAACCGGACCGATATTCCGGTTTACGCAGGATGTCCTAGACCCTTAGTCCGTGAACCGGTTACGGCCGAGCATGTCCACGGTGAGACGGGGCTAGCGGGGGTGCCATTGGAGGAGCCAAAGGTCGAGCTGGCGAATGGGCATGCGGTTGATTTCCTAATCAAGGCCTTGGTAAATGCTTGGCCCACAACCATAACGCTCTGTCTGCTTGGTCCGATGACGAACCTGGCGGCCGCCTTGGTTCAGGAACCGAAAATCCGCCGCGGCATCAAGGAAGTCGTCTTGATGGGGGGTGGATATCACGTCAAAGGTAATGTGACGCCGACCGCTGAATTCAATGTTTATGCGGACCCAGAGGCAGCCGCCGTGGTATTCGGGAGTGGAATTCCCATTGTGGTTCTGCCACTCGATGTCACGCATCAAGCGCTTAGCACGAAAGAGCGCGTCAGCCGTTTAGAGGATCTGGGCAACCGCGCCGGCGGGCTGATTGCCGCGATTCTTCGGTCCCAGGGTCTGATCGAAAGTAAACAAATGGCGACAGATGGCGGTCCGTTACATGATCCGACGGTAATTGCCTACCTGCTGCAACCATCGCTGTTCTCCGGAAGGATGGTAAATGTTACCGTTGAAACGCGCGGTGAGTTTACACTGGGTGAGACGGTAGTTGATTGGCGTGGGGTCACTAACAGAGCGGCCAACGCGCTTTGGCTGAACCAGGTTGATAGCAACAGTTTCTATGAGCTGCTAACGGACACCGTTAAGCGGCTGCCGTGAGGGATGTTGTAGGCGCCGTCTCCCTCCCGAGGTTGACGCGAAGCGACAGATGGAGGGGAGCCGCTTTGGCCTGCGCCCCGCCGACCCGCGAATTTTCGCTTCAACGCTAATCCTGCGGAATCGTGTGAAAGCAAGCGGCTCCCGGGAACGTCTCAACGGTTTCGCAGCTCTATGGCCGGGTGTAAACAAATCGGAGCCAGCGGTAAATGCATCGCGCTGGGTAATTCGCGGGAGCCGCCTGTTGAGAACATTGTTAAGACGGCTTGACGTGAGCGTGGAAATTCGCGAGGTGGCCTCGCACGCGCCAAAGCGGCTCCCCTCTAGGCGCCGCTTCGCAGCTAACTTCGCAAGCGCTCAAGGCGTGTCGACCCCGTCGGCCTCGCAAGCGAGGCAGCGCTGCACGGGCCGCTTAAAACGCGTACCGCATCCCGAAATTCACTTGCATGAAATTGTTTCTGGACTGGTTGACGATGCTGTAATCGGTTTCGCCAAAGATGCCGATATGCGGTGTGAACCGGTATTCTAAGCCGGCGCCGGCATTGCCGAGAATGTTGTTCTCCCGGTTTCCGTGGTTTCTAAACTGGAAATCACTGGTTACAAAATTTCCAAATGTTCCGGATTGGGTAAACACGCCGCCAATACCGCCAAATGCATAAGGGGCAAGGTGAACGTTCGGGAATATCGTATCGAGCGGATAACGTAAAACCACGTCAGCTTTAACGTCGCCCGCGTTATTATCACCCGGGATGGTGTTCATGACTGCGCCCTGGAGCCGGAATCCTCCGTATAACCAGGGGAAATAACTCAGGTCTCCACCGCCGCCCCAACCGTGTTCACCTACGGAACCGAAATTCTCGCCGAATCCTTTCGCATAGGTCGCGAACGCGCCCACATCAAATTCGCCCGCCCTGAAAAACGACGTGGGTGGCGGCGCAGGCGGGGGAACGGGTTGTTTGTTGCTAACCTCGGGTTCACCGGCAAAGACGGTCGTTGCTGAAGCCAAGACCGCTGCCATCGCTGACACAATAACCTTATCCATGGTTTTTTGATTTGTTACAGATACAGCTCAGGCGGGACAATCCATGTACCGCCTCTGTTCAATAGTACGTACGTCACGTCATCAAGGTTGCAACCTTTAATCGTCAAGGCATCTCCGACCCGGATCGGAGGGGGCCGCATTAGAGGTGTGTGGCCTTTAGGTTTGGAAAAGGTCTATCGCCCGAGTCGTGGAAGGACGTATTTGCCGCGGCTCCCTGTTGGCGTGGTACGATGGTGGGTTCTTACAACACCAGCACGTGGAACAAGACTGCACCCCGGGCGTCGCGTCTATCCGAGCGCCATAGCTGCGACGATTTTAGGCCTCGGCGCGCACTAGAGTGGCAACACGGAATGCAACGCCCCTCCGTCACGTCTCACACCTCGCTTCTCACCCGTTGGACGCGCTCAATGCTTGCTCAGGGCAAGCCTCTCACGTTCTCATTTAGACCCGTGGTGCTTGAGCTGATCGATAATGACGGCGCCGACGATGATGCAGCCTTTGACGATCTGTTGCCAGTAAGCGGAAACGTTGGTCAGATCGAGGATGTTATTCAATACGCCGATGATGAGAGCGCCAACGATAGTACCTGCTACCGTGCCGATACCACCGGCTGATAGCGAGGCTCCGCCAATAACCGCCGCGGCGATAGCATCGAGCTCATAACCGACTCCTTGCCCAGATTGCCCCGAGCCAATCCGCGCTGATACCACCAACCCGGCTAGTCCCGATAAAAGTCCCGCATAAACGTACATCAACATCTTGTATTTCGAGACGTTGATGCCTGAAACCCGTGCTGCCTGCTCGTTGCCGCCGATCGCGTAGATGTACTTGCCGAATTTCGTTTGCGAATAGAGCACGTGGGTGACAATCGCCATTATCACCAAGATCAGAATCGGAACAGGAATGCCCGGCCAACCCCCAGGGATCGCCAGTAAATTACCTTGGCCAATGAAATTGTAGTCGTCGGTCAGATCCGAAACGGGCCGCCCGCTTGTGTACAAGTAGGCGATGCCGCGAATGGTAGTTAGAGTGCCCAGAGTTGCGATAAAAGGGGGTATCCGGGTTT
>JAFAHI010000347.1 GCA_019237325.1 Verrucomicrobiota bacterium
ATGTAAACACCCCATTTTTCAGAACCGTTTTCAAAAGCTCTTTTCGTTCAATCGCTGATTGGCTCATTGGGGATAAGGAGTTCCAGGAGTCCAAGAAGTTCAAGCAGTTCTAGGAGCGTGATCAAGGGACGCCCGGTAGGGCGAAAAACGCGACTTCGCAAAGCCTACGTCGCGGCCCGGTTTTTCGTAGCGCGACAAAAACATAGACCAGGGCCGCGCCAAAGCGTAGCGGCGGCGGGACTCGGCGCGCCAAGCGGCTTGATTAACTGCATAGACAGACGTCTCCGCGCCGGTTTGAGCCGTCGTGGCGCTATCGTTACCCACGGCGTTAGAGACGCATTACGGCTTTACGCCCGCCATCATTTTTGCTCTTCTCCTGACTCAACTCGGCCACGGGCGCTTCGCTTTGCCCTGGCTAGCCCTGGTGGTCGGCATTCATTTCTTTGGCATGGGCGCCGCATTTCATGCCTCAATCCATCACTGGGTCGGGACCGCGATGTGTTTGTCGGCGCTAGTTTCACTGATTTGGTTGCCGTCAGGCCAGCCGCTTGGCCCTCGGCGTGGTTAAGATCTCTGATCTCATCGTGGGGATTGGCTGCGCCGTGATTCTTTGGACTTTTGTTCTGGTCAGCTCTCGAAGCGGAGCCGGGCGGTAGCGCCCACTGCTTACCGCTTACTGCTTACTGCTTACCGCTTACCGCTTACCGCTTACTGCTTACCGCTTACTCAACTTCCCCCTTGCGACTGGGACGGGCCGGGTCTCCTTTTCAAGCCATGGATTCCTACCAAAAGCTTGTGGCACGGTTTAAGGAAGTACAGTTGCTCAGGTCGACATCGGCGATCCTGGAATGGGACGAACAAACGTATTTGCCGAAGAAGGCCGTTCAGTATCGCGCGGATCAGCTCAGCTATTTAGCCTCTAAGGCGCATCTGCTTGGCACGGCTCCCGAGGTCGGGGACTGGCTTACTGCCTGTGAGCAGGCGGCTTACCCTGCGGACTCTGACGAAGCAGCCAACGTTTACAATTGGCGGCATGATTATAATCTGGCCACAAAGTTGCCGGTTACTTTTGTTGAGGAGTTCGAGCGGACGGCGGCATTAGCTCGAGAAGCCTGGAAAGAGGCTCGTCAGGCTGCCAATTTTGCCGGGTTCCAGTCCCACTTGGAAAAGGTGATCGACCTCAGCAAACAGAAAGCAGATCGGTTCGGGTATAAAGCATCGCCGTACGATGCATTAATGGATCAGTTCGAACCGGGTGCGACCGTGAGTTATCTCACGCCGATATTCGCCGAGTTGAAATCAGCTCTCGTCGATCTGGTACAAACGATTAGCTCCGGGACTCAGAATGGCGAACCGCTTGCCGGCAAATACCCGGTTGCCGAACAACAGACGTTTAACCGGCAGATAGCGGCGGCACTCGGGTACGATTTCGATGCGGGGCGAATCGATACCACGACCCATCCTTTTGCTACCTCTCTCGGCCCGGACGATCAACGGATCACGACCCGGTACGATGAAACGTTATTCCAGGTATCGTTATACGGAATCATGCATGAGACGGGGCACGGCTTGTACGAGCAAGGACTGGCGAAAGAAGCTTTTGGTACGCCGTTAGGGACGGCGGCTTCCCTCGGAATCCATGAATCGCAGTCGCGACTTTGGGAAAACCATGTGGGCCGCAGCGCTTCGTTCTGGGATCGATGGCACGCAGATGCGGTCCGATATTTACCCGATCTGAACCGATTCGATCCCGATGCGGTTATTCGCGGGGTACAACAAGTGCGTCCCTCGTTTATCCGGGTTGAAGCCGATGAAGTAACCTACGATCTCCATATTCTCCTACGATTCGAGATCGAGGTCGGGCTGATCGAAGGGAAGATCGCGGTAAGTGATCTGCCGGCGATCTGGAACGAACGGTTTGCGGAACTTTTCGGCATCAAAGTTCCGAATGATCGCATCGGTGTACTTCAGGATATCCACTGGAGCCTCGGAGCGCTCGGTTATTTTCCGACCTATACCTTAGGAAATCTCAACGCCGCCCAATTGATGAATCGTGCTTCCAGCGATATCGCCGGGTTGAACGATTCGTTAGCGGATGGCGAATACCGTCCGTTGTTGGATTGGCTTCGCCACCACATACACCGATACGGCCGCCGCTATTTACCGAATGACCTCATGGCCCGAGCTACGGGAGAGCCGACTCAGGCGAGGTATCGCATTGAGTATCTTCGAGAAAAATACGGAAGGAGTTAGTGGGTAGGGCGAATGGGCGAAAGGGCGAATGGGCGAGTGGGCGAGTGGGCGATACGGCGATACGGCGATACGGCGATACGGCGATACAGCGATACAGCGATACAGCGATACGGCGCGGAGCGCTCGAAGCGTGAGCCGCATTAGCCGCGAAGCGGTGACTCAGAAATGCCCAGCAGGCCGTCGAAGCCCTAGGTGTGCGCAAAAATCAGCGCCTAGCGCTGAAAGGGCTTCGCGCACTCGCCGTTTCGCCCATTCGCCCTTTCGCCGGTGCGCCCATTCGGAGTTTTTTGCCCTACCGACTCTCTCCAGTTGTTGCCCCGAACGAAGTAAAGTATTCTGCGGGGTTGTGTACCGACGGATCGGAGTTGCCACCACTTTTTCGCCGCGTTTCCTGGCTGTCTTAGCTGAAGCAGCCCGGATCAGCCGCTTATTCGATAGTCCGCTGCATCTGATTCATGCGGCGGAGGAAAAACCCGAGAAATTGTCTCGCTTCAAAGCCGCGCTTCAAGTGCTGGACTTGCCTCCCGGCTCACCAATCCATTTCGAACACGGTGAACCGTCCGAAGCAATTTTAAGGGTACAAAGCGAAAATCAGATCGATCTGCTGATTGCCGGTGCGTTGGAACGGGAGAGTTTACATCGGAATTTCACCGGGGATGTCGCCCGCAGGTTGCTGGTGCAAGCGCCGTGCGATTTGCTGCTCTTTGTGGAGCCGGAAGAGCGCGCTGTCCCACCAGCCCAGATTTATGTTGCGATCCCGGATTTCAGTCCCTTTAGCCGCGAGACGTTTCTGCGGAGTACCGCGTTCGCCGAGAAAATAGGGGCACAAGAAGTGACCCTTCTTCATGTGCAAAGCACTTTCGCTGAGGCCAAAGAAAAAGCGCTCGGGAAAGAACCGCCTTCAGTTGAAGACGCTTTAGCCGAGTGGACGAGTGATCGACCAGCATCACCGTTGAGCTTGGACACCCACTCGGTGCGCGGTAACACCGGGTTTACTGCCTGTGAATACATCCAGTCGAGCCAGGCAAATTTGTTGGTCTTACCCTCTCACATCAGTCACCCGAGCCTGCCGGTATTCGCACCCGTCCTGGATTGGATCATCCAGGTGATCCCGACCAACCTCTGGGTGATGCGCCAGGTTGGCGCCGCCGTCTCGGTTTAGTAATTCACCACAGAGCAGACTTCGCCCGGGCCGGAGGTAAACTACCTCAAATAAACTAGGGCTAGGTCGGCCAGGGACACAGAGGTTTAACGCGGGTAAGGCGTGACGTAGGGAGATATCGTTTGGTGGTCCTCGGGAAGCCGGCTTCTTGCCGACCGCGATCTAAATTTCACAGCAAGGCCGCGAAGGCCACAAAGACGGAGTTCTTTAAACAGGAGGTAACAGAGGAAACGGAGGATTGCTTGGACTCAGTCCAGCCGTCCAGGACTTCTTACCTCTGTTGCTTCCCTTTCCTCCTGTCCAAAATGTCTGACCTCTGTGGCCTTCGCGGCCTTGCTGTAAAATTTTCAGTCTTGGCTCCGTCTTGTTGTGGAGATTCAATTTCCCCAGGCGCCGTGCCAGGAGTGAAATAGTCCGGCAAGGAAAACGCCAGCGGCACCAGAAAACAGCGCGTGCCTTGGATACAACTCCACGTGTGCTGCCAACAGGAAAAGACCGGCAATCAGGAATCCGAGCCAACCGGCAACGAAATTGATCACGGGTGAAGACCCAAAAACGGTCGGGTATGGTTCCTTAGTGATCCCTTTGGCGAAATGAGGAAAAGCGTTCCCGCCAAATAATCCTGCGAGAAAACTGAGAATAATGGTGAACAACATACTTGATCCTTGGTATTCTTAGCGCGATCACTGAATTTTCACAGCAAGGCCACAAAGATCGCAAAGAACAGACAGTTTTAAACAGGAGGAACAGGAAGCAACAGAGGTGAGAGCTAGTGTTCTCTCCGTGTCCCTGGCCGACGTAGCCCTAGTTATTTCAGGTAGTTTACCTCCGGCCCGGGCGAAGTCTGCTCTGTGGTGCAATTCCTTTTGACGGCGTTTCGGACAGATCCTATTGTCCCAACCTGCCGCATCCGTAGCTCAACTGGATAGAGCGTTGGCCTCCGGAGCCAAAGGTTATGGGTTCGAGCCCCGTCGGATGCAGTTCGAGTTGGAGGTTTGCCGTTTGCGGTTATCGGTTTGGAATTTCGGCTTTCTCGCCAATCAGCGAAAAACTCAAAGGGAGCGAAGAAGTTCGTCACGCTCGACACCCTTGTGACGGGCTACGAGTCGCAGGATGCTGTTAAGCGTACCTGCCGAATCGGATTGTGGTCTGGGACAGCGAGTCGTTGATGGGAAGGTGTTTCGGTCTGGAGGATAATGTGACTGCCTTCCTGGTGAACGATTCTGTAAGCCCAGTCGCGACACAAAGCTTTAGCGAGATCGCTGCCTTTAAGATCGCGGGGCAGCTTCATGAATAGGACAGTACTTCATCTCGCACCAAATGCAGACGTAGAGTCCCGGGAACCTCATTAGGACAGTCGAAGTAAAAACCCTTCACTGCTTCCTTTACGTTTCGCCGAAGGTCTTCCCAGGTATCTCCCTCGGTTACGATGGCCTCGGTAAGACATTCCGCGCAGTAGCCACCGTCGGCTTCCTGGGTTACTTCGAAAATGAGCTCTCGCATGCGCTTGAGTGTAAACGTCGAGTGGCACAGCAGCAAGCACGTCCCCGGAGTCAAAGGTTGTGGGTTCGAGCCCCGCCGGATGCATGTTAAGCTCGGGTTTGCCGATTACGGTTCACCGTTCGCAGTTGATCGGCTGGTACGCTTCAACCAGTTAGCACAAGCTAAGGCGATAAAAACGAGTATCGACCTTCATTTTTGGGAACCGGGTCGGAAATATATTTGGTTCGATGAGCTCAAAGCCGTTTTTTTCGTAAAAGCGATGGGCGGCAAGAAACTTGTCGGTTGTCCCGAGATAAATCTCGCGCACACCCTGATCTTTTGCATGGTTGAGAAGCGTGCCTAGTAGCTGATGAGCAACGCCGGGACGGCTGCCGCGGTATTCAGCCCCCACAAACATCTTGCGCAGAGCTGCTTGGCCGTCACCAATATCAAGGAGTGCGATGGTGCCGATTACGCGCTCATCATTGAGTGCGACCCAGAAGTTACCGGTCCCTTGCTGATAATACTGCTCGATATTCGAAAGGTCCGGTTGATCTGCCAAGGTGATTGAGAATCCGAATTCATCTCTCTGGATTTCCAGAATCAACTCCGCCGTACTATTGGCGTACTGACATTCGAATGGAAGGATTCCGAGGTCAGTATTTCGCATCCTGCATCATTCTTCGTCCAACCGCTTCCAGATCGTTGGGCAAAAGCTGAACGCTGTTCACCATCTGTACCAGGAACTGGTCGATCGGCACTTTGCGCCTGGGTCCAGCGGTTTTGTCAGTCTTCTCCTCGCAGCCCTTACAAAGAAAAATAGGCTTCAGAACTTTCTCTGGTTCCTCGGCACGTGGAGTTTCCAGAATCGCGACTCCCTGCGTGTGGTCGTGGATCACGCCGCCGCAACCGTCGCAGGTTATTTCCGGGCTCGGATTTCCGGATTTATCTAACTGAAATACGATTGCCATAGCTAGCAGGTTACGTCTTCGGATTTCATCGGCAACCGTCTATCGATGCCTCTCCTGACATAGGGCTGTCAGTGGAAATTGGGGTGCCGGACGAACCTGTGGGCACCCATCGCCCGCAGGGCAGCCGCTTCTGCTCAACCCTTCGACGACGAGGACGGTAGGTTAACACCGACTCTACTCCGCCGCGGATTCGATCTCATAGTTCGGCTTCGGCCAACGGACCCGGTTTCCACACGTTTTGGAAGGCTTGTTTTGATTAGGGCATGCGCCGCGCGACGGAGCAAAGGCTTGGCTTCGCCGGGCTTATAAATTTGTGAGCTCACAAATGCGCCATTTATAAGCAGCGAGAGTTGGCCGGCGAGTTCATCGGGACGGGCGACACCCAGTCGTTCCGCGATGCTTTTCAACCGTTGACGCATCTGGCGCTTGTGCGCGGTGGCAACCTTGCGGGCCGGGTGGTCGATCTCCGGGAATTCTGCAGCGACGTTGAGCTGTGGGCAGCCTCGATAGTTAGGGCGCCCGACCCGTTCGCCGATCCACTCAAGATGAGCGTCCAATTCGGCAGCGGCGTCGTCCGCGTGTTTTGCGGCAACCCGATCCCAGGTTCCCCAGAAATCTTCGTCTTCGCGTTTGAGAAAGGCGGCAACGAGATCGTCTTTTGTCCCGAAGTGCCGGTAAAGGCTGGTTTTTGCTACCCCGGCCTTCTCGACGACGAGATCGACGCCCACCGCTCGGACGCTGCGTTCATAAAAAAGCGTGCAGGCAGTGTCGAGGATCCGTGCCCGCACTTCGGCATTGCTTTGGGCATCTGAGATTGGTGCGATCTTCGGCATGCTATCTCCTGCAGGAGAGGCTAACACATCGTGTATTGACACGCTACAGACCTGTACGTATTAAGGGATGCTACATACAGGTCTGTAGCATCACAGCAGGCAACTAAGAACTAGTCGATAATGAGCGCAAATCGTCTCCGAGAAACTAAACCGGTCGTCGCAGTATTTGGCGCCGCCGGACACACTGGCCGTTTCGTTGTTCTAGAATTACTCCGGCGCGGCATCGTGCCGATCGCAATTGCCCGCGACCTGGCCGCGCTCACCGCCGCAAATTTTGGCGACTGCGAAGTTCCCCGGCGCAGGGCCTCTGTTGACGATATGGATGCGCTCGATCAGGCGCTTGACGGAGCCCGTGCCGTCATCAATTGCGCCGGTCCTTTTCTCGAAACCAGCGATGCCGTAGCGGCCGCAGCTTTAAGAACCGGCATCCACTACCTCGATATCACGGCAGAGCAGCCGAGTGTGCGGGCGACACTCGATAAGTACGATCTCCCGGCGCGCAAGGCAGGCATCGCTGTCGTCCCAGGGATGGGGTTTTACGGCGGCTTCGCCGATTTGCTGGTCACCGCCGCCCTGGGTGATTGGGACTGCGCAGATGCGATTGAGATGATGGTCGGTCTGGACAGCTGGCATCCGACGCGGGGTACACGAATTACCGGCGAGCGCAATACCGCGCGGCGCGTGGTGATCGCGAACGGGCAATTGATTCCAGTGCCATTGCCGGCTGCGAAAAAAGATTGGGATTTCGGCGATCCGCTCGGTCATCAGACCATGCGGGAGGTGCCATTGTCCGAGATCATACTGATCTCGCGGCACGTAAAAACCAGCGAGCTCCACACCTATCTCAGCAATAACGCACTCAGCGACATTGACGATCCGGCGACCCCAGCCCCAAAGGCGGCGGATGCTACCAGGCGTTCAGCGCAGCGCTTCGTCGTGGATGCCGTGGTTAGGCGTGATGGTAAGAGCCGGCGCATCACGGCGCGAGGGCGCGACATTTACGCATTCACAGCGCCGCTGGTCTGTGAAGCGGCTGCGCGTCTTCTCGAAGGCAAGTTTAGCAGTGCCGGCGCCCAGCCGCCGGCCGCGATCTTTGACGCGCAGAAATTTCTGTCAGCCCTTATACCAGATCCTCTGACGTTCGAGATCATCGCGTTATGACCGATCGCGCGCGCTCTTTCTCGCGTTGAATGGTCCTGACGATTTCTGGGCTTAGAGCACCTGAAAAAGGTGAACTCTGGCTGAGCTCGACCGCTTTTCGGATTTTGGCAGTCATGATGGCGACAATGCGATCAATACAATCTGATTCGAG
The DNA here is from genome assembly GCA_019237325.1 of Verrucomicrobiota bacterium. GTDB lineage: Bacteria > Verrucomicrobiota > Verrucomicrobiia > Chthoniobacterales > JAFAMB01 > JAFAVN01. The sequence goes on from JAFAHI010000347.1 coordinate 8,014, forward strand.
GATCGCGTGCCACTGGTTCCAAAGGTAGGAGAAAGGGAGCGTTACTAATCTAGGGATCATCCAGAAAGGAATTGCTCGGCCAACTTCTCGAGGCTCTCATGGTTAGTGCTGCTCCCGAGATGGATGACCTCAGCCGTGTCGTCCTGATAACCCCAAAGGTCAAACCCGTTTCTGCTGGGCTCAGCAGCCACCCATCTGTGGCCATCTGATGCCCATCTTTCTTGCCGCCCAGAGTGGTCGTTCAGACTGAAGCCTTTCATGGCAGTGATCTCCGTTTAATATCTTACGCAGGAAACGATTTCGACTCTTCACGCGGCGTCCCTGCTTTCGTATCTGATGACAGCAACCCTGGTTATTTCGTATCCGGATGCGAAAGCGGATCTATTTTCCCGTAGCCGCGACGGTCACAAGGCCTGATCGTCTCGCCATTCCTTTTGCCTGGCGAGCCGTGGATTAACCCGGCCGAACCATCTTGCAATGATTGGTTCGAGGAATATGGCAATTGTCGCGAGCAGCGCACCTGCGAACAAAAAAGTGTCCTCCAAAACGGTCGTATCCGGGG
>JAFAHI010000483.1 GCA_019237325.1 Verrucomicrobiota bacterium
CAAGGTCTTTCCTTTGAAATTGACCGGGCCAGCCAGTTGAACAACTGATTCCACTGCTTTGCCTAGAACCGCCAATACGATCAGTTCTCCAAAGCTAGCCGCTTCAGCAAAGGTTCCCGCGGTTGCTCCCGGCGTTTCCTTTACCCATTTCGCGACTTCCTCTTTCTTGGGGTCTCGTGTCCCCATCATCACCTGATGACCATGTTTCAAAAAGCCTGCTCCCAAAGTTTGCCCTACGTCTCCTGAGCCTAAGATTGCGACTTTCATGTGAGACAAGCTTACAACAAGGACACGGACAGAGAACAATGATTTGCACAGCAACATCCCAAAGGACACAAAGACAATCCAGACCGAGGATTTCGACGTATGGGCGAAAGGGCGTGTAGGCGCACCGGCGAACAGACCGAATATCCTGCCCGGTCTGCGCATAGATTACGCGGTGCGCATATATAGCTCCGTGGGAGCGAAATCTTTATAGCTCAGAACGCAAAAAAACGCGGCGAGCTCCGTAGGAGCGACATCTAGTTGGAACGATGGCCCGCTGTGGGTAGACGCTCTTAGATGCCGCTCCTAACGCAGCTAATCCACGTTTAGATTGGCGTTCCTATAAAGATTTCGCTCCTACGGAGCTGTTCCTTCCTCTGCGTCCTTTGCGACCTCTGCGCGAGACCTTATCTCTTCCGTCCATCTGCGTAAATCTGCGTTCATCTGCGGTTAGTGTCTTTATTCGTGTTAATTCGTAGCCCTGCCGCGCCGTAGGCTTGGCGAAGGCGGGTCCATGCGTGGTTCAGATCGTGTTCGCTAAAACAAATTTCTTAAACTGTTCGACCACTTCAGGTGCGGCCTTTTTGCGCCACACCAAGGCGATTTCCGAGATCGGGATTTTATCCAATACCTTACAAGCGACTACGGCTGCTCTGCAGTGTTTTACTGCAGATTCCGGTAACAGCGAGATTCCTGCGCCTGACGCGATCAAAGAAATCAACGTCGGCATCTCTCCTGCAACCTGTGATATCGCTGGAATCACACCAGCCTTGGTTAGGATTCCGAGAACAAAATCGTGGAATCCGGGAGCATGCGGCCGGTCGTAGAGAACAAAGGTTTCGTTAACGGCCTCGCGCAGGCGAACACCAGATCTCCTCGCCAGAGGATGTGATGATGGAACCACCACCACAAAGTTTTCTTGATGAATCGCCGCCACCTCCAGGTTCGGTCCGGGATTAAACGGCAGCCGCAAAAACCCAAGATCGAGCGAGCCTTCCTCTAGCATCTGACCTTGGTCAGCCGTTAGGATGTTACGCAGCGAAAATTCCACTAGTGGATTTTTTGCCCGATACTGATTGATGAGCTCAGGAATCAGCGACTGTCCGGCTGTCGAAACAAAGCCAAGACGCACCACCCCGAGTTTACCTTGTGCCGCCAGCCGCGCGTTTTGGATCCCCTGTTCCAATTGGGCCAGGCCACCAGTTGCCTCTCGCTGAAACGCAGCGCCCGCCGCGGTTAAAACGGTTTTTCGCCGGTCCCGTTCGAAAAGCTTAACCCCGATTTCGTTCTCCAGCGCTTGAATCTGCAAGGTCAAAGCCGGCTGGCTGAGATGCACTATTTCTGAGGTGCGGCTGAAGTTCAGCGTCTTGGCCAACGAAAGAAACGAACGGATATGCCGGAGCTCCACTCCGGGAACTTATTTGGCTTCCTTATAAGTGGCTACAAGGAATTCAATTTCAAAACCGCTCCGGCCACAGCGACCAATGAATCGTCCGCTTAACTAGGAGATTCTAATATGAATTTACGCAGCTTAAGAAATTGGTTACTCTTCGCAGTCACTTCGGTTATTTCGGCCAGTTCGGCATTAGCCGCGCCTCCGTCCGCGGGGCGTGAGGACGTGGGACCGTCCATCAAGAACATCGTGTTAGTGCACGGAGCCTTCGTCGATGGATCGGGCTGGCAACCCGTCTACAACATTCTGGTTCGTGACGGGTACCACGTCACTCTTGTTCAGGAGCCGCTCACTTCTCTTGAGGAAGATGTGGCCGCTACCCGCCGGGTCCTGGATCTGCAAGATGGCCCAACTGTCCTGGTTGCTCACAGTTACGGCGGGACCGTGATTACGGAGGCAGGCACCCATCCCAAAGTCACGGCATTGGTCTATATCGCCGCCCATGCGCCAGACGTGGGCGAGACTGAAGCCGGCAACGGTAAGAAATTCCCAAACAGCAGCCGGCCGCTGGTTAAAACTCCCGACGGTTTTCTGTTCCTAGATCCAAACAATTTTCCTCAGGATTTCGCGGCTGACCTACCACCGGCTCAAGCCGATTTCATGGCTCACGCTCAGATGCTCACCGCAGGTAAGGTTTTCACTACTCCGGTTACCAATCCCGCCTGGAAACTCAAACCCAGCTGGTACCTCGTGGCAAAGGCCGATAAAACCATCAACCCTGACCTGGAACGCATGTACGCCAAGCGTGCGCACAGCCACAAGGTAGAGATCGAAGGAGCCAGTCACGCCGTTTACATCTCACACCCCAAAGAAGTAGCGGCGCTAATTGAGGAAGCCGCGCAGCACGCCACACCGTAAAGCCGGCGGTAGGGATGAGCTCCTGCTCATCCGGGTTTGTAAGAGAAGGGACCTCGGGTTCAAGTCCCGCCTCGTAACGCACAAGCCAAAGACAAAAAACTCACGCAGGGACGCAAAGAAAAGAGAAAGTTTGTGAGACGTGCAGCGGTCTCACATCCGTGTAAGTCAACGGTCGAAAAACGCCATCTCGTTTCCCATCGTGCGTTATTCCCGATCCGGAAATAAGGCTTCACTGTCAAAGTCTTTCTATATGAGCAAACGATGTCAACGTCCTTGCGTACGTTACCTCGAATAAACTGTTGTATTTATGAAAGTTTCAGATGTTTTTGGTCGGCTGCTGCCGGCAGCGATTCTTCTTGTCTCACCGTTCACTTCGGCACGCGCGATGTATGGTGGCGGAGGAAGATTCGGAGGTCACGGATTTGCGTCGCATTCTTTCGGCAGCCATGGATTTAGCCATTTTGGCGCCCACCGGAATTTTGCATTTCGGCACGGTTTCGATCACGATGGCCGATTTTTCCACGACCGCGATGATTTCTTCTTCCGGCACCGTTTCTTCGTCGGTTTTGACTTCGCAGCATTCGGGTTCCCTGGGTGATGGTACCCTTATTACGATTGGTATCCCTATCCCGATAGCTACTATGGCTACCCATCTTCCTATGACAACGAACCATCATCGTACGGGGGCGACCAGACACCGTATGGAACCCAATATTGGAGTAATCTAGCGATTTCCGTACAAACGAAACTCGCCCAACAGGGTTACTACCATGGAAGCATAGATGGCGTACTGGGCTCGGGTAGTCAGCAAGCAATCAAGGAGTTTCAAGCAGCGAAGGGAATGCGTGTCACCGGCAGGATTGACCCCAAGCTACTAAAATCCTTGGGCGTTAGTTATAAGGCGTAAAACGAGTTGGAATCACCAATCGGAAGGTGCCTGTCTCGTCCAGGCGAGGAGAGGCGACCGCGGCCGGTGTCCATCAAACGCGCTGCCCTTCGCCGCGTCGCCGTTTCGCCCATTCGCCGTTTCGGTTATTCACGTCCTCTTGAACTGTGCATAAAGGGCATCAAAACATTCGAAGCCTTTGGTGAGAATTTGCTGATCGGTCAAACCTTGCTTTGCGCATCCCTTGAAGATTTGTTCAACTCCGAAGCCTTCGATGCGATGGAATTTATCATCCTCCAAATCCGCGTCGTGGATCAACTCGGCGATTCGCAAGATCGCGCGATCTCGAATGGCGAATCGTTCGATAAAAGTTTCGAAGGTACAGGCGTCGGCGTGATGACCGAACTCCATTTCAAACATGTCGTACGGGATGGCTTCAGGAGCCGCTGCCGGCGTGTTGGCAAAGACGAACTTCGCGTCCTGGTCGATAAACTTAGTGATCAGCCAGGCCGAACCCACCCGATCGATTTCGGGTCGAGGGCGAGTAACCCAGGTTTTGCCGCGATAATCCTCGACTTGAACCGAGCTTTGGTTTCTGGCTTCTTTTTGTAGGCTCCTAGTGATTCGGCTTTCTGAAACAAAGCGCGGGTATCTTCGCCGCGTGTGCTTTGGAAGTAGTCGATCTCTTGGATCTCCTGAAAGCGTCTGCGAACCTTTTTGAGTTCCTTATTACAGACCCCAAAACAAACAATTTCCATTATTCGCGGCTAGGCCGGTAATTGGGTTGTTAGCAAAACGAATAGCCAATGAATACACCACAGGAAGCTAATCCAACGGCCGGCTCAGCCGGAACCAAGAACGATCTGTATGTGACCAAGGTTACCGCCTCCGGCGGCCGTCACGGGCATATCCACAGCCACGACGGGCTGCTTGATCTGAAGCTGGCTCTGCCCCGTGAACTCGGTGGCAAAGGAGATGCCACTAATCCGGAACAACTCTTTGCCGGCGGTTACGCCGCCTGCTTCGAAAACGCGCTCCTACGCGTGAGCCGCGAGGCCGGAATAAGATTTGCCGATCCGGACGTCGAAGTCACCGCTGAAGTCGGTGTCAGACGCAACGACGCAGGCACTTTCGTGCTGTCCGCCGCGCTCGCGATAGTCATCACCGGAATCGACCAGAAAAAGGCAGAAGACCTGGTCGAATCAGCCCACAAAATCTGTCCCTATTCCAATGCCATTCGGGGCACCGTCGACGTGAAGACCACCGTTTCGGTTCGCTGAAATTGTACAACAGCGAACGAACACGAAGACAAAACAAGAAATCTAAACCGCGGATGAACGCAGATAATTCCAATCGGAGACGAAACATTAAACCGCGAATGGACGCGAATGAACGCGAATAAAAATCAAGAAAGATGGACCGCAAACATGTCAGACGCTGCACAATGAGCCGCCTGCCTGAAAAACTATTTGCGTACATCTGCGTCAATCTGCGGTTAGATTTATTCTTTCTGTCTTCGCGGCCATTCGTAGCCCTGCCGCGCCGTAGGCTTGGCGAAGGGGGGTCCATTCGCGGTCAGCATTCCCGGTTAAGAAAAAAAGGTGAATCAACCTCAGCAAACCACAGCGAAGTCCTGGGCAACGCGACGAGAGGAAAAGCGTCGTAGGATCGAGAGTGTCCAGCCCTGGATGAAGGGTCCGATCCTCCCTCCAGAAAAAATCGTCGACGCGCTCGAACGACTGATTAAGAGCCACGATCGAGTTGTCCTGGAAGGAGACAATCAGAAGCAGGCAGATTTCCTTTCCCGATCGCTCGTGAAAGTCGATCCGAAAAGGTTGCAAGATCTGCACCTAATCATTTCGAGCATTAGCCGGCCGGAACATCTGACCCTTTTCGAGCTCGGTATCGCCAAGAAAGTCGATTTCTCTTTTGCCGGCCCCCAAAGCCTGCGCCTAGCCCAACTGTTGGAAGACGGTAAAATCGAGGTAGGAGCGATCCATACTTATGTCGAGCTCTACGCCAGGTTATTAATCGATCTCATCCCGGATGTTGTGCTCGTGTGCGCTGAACAAGCGGATGAACAAGGCAACCTTTACACCGGCCCTAACACTGAAGACACGCCGGTTATCGTGGAAGCCGCGGCTTTCCACGACGGCATCGTGATCGCTCAAGTTAACCAGATCACCGGCTCGTTACCACGCGTTGATATTCCAGGTTCATGGATCGATCTGGTCGTTCAAGCTGATCGTCCTTTCGCGCTGGAACCATTGTTTACCCGGGATCCACGCAAGATCGATGACCTGCAAATTCTTATGGGAATGATGGTCATCCGTGGCATCTACGAACGGCATAACGTTCAATCGCTCAATCACGGCATCGGTTTCGGCACCGCCGCCATCGAACTGCTTCTTCCGACCTATGGCGAATCGTTGGGATTAAAGGGAAAGATTTGCCAACACTGGGCATTGAACCCTCACCCGACGCTAATTCCCGCAATTGAAAGCGGCTGGGTAAAGAGCGTGCACTGTTTCGGGAGCGAGGTTGGTATGGACGATTATATCGCCGCTCGCCCGGATATTTTCTTTACCGGTCGAGATGGAAGACTCCGCTCCAATCGCGTTCTCTGTCAGTTAGCCGGCCAATACGCAGTCGACGCCTTCATCGGATCGACCTTGCAAATGGACGGAGACGCGAATTCTTCCACGGTTACCAAAGGCCGATTAGCCGGGTTTGGTGGAGCGCCCAACATGGGACATGATCCTCACGGTAGACGCCACACATCGCCGGCCTGGCTAGATCTTATCTCGTCGCCCGGCCCCGTTGCGCGTGGACGCAAACTCGTCGTCCAAGTCGTAGAAACCTTTCATAGCGGCGCTTCTCCCGCATTCGTCGAGACATTAGATGCGGTTGCAGTCGGCCAGAAAGCCGGGATGCCGATCGCTCCCGTTATGATTTACGGCGATGACGTCAGCCATGTGGTAACCGAAGAAGGGATCGCCTACCTCTATAAAGCGGAAGGACAAGAAGACCGTCGGCGCGCACTCGCCGCCGTAGCGGGCGTCAGCCCCATCGGCCTGAAAGCAAAACCGGCCGAAACCGCGGCTCTCCGCAAAAGAGGAATCGTCGCCTATCCGGAAGACATCGGAGTACATCGCCTGCAAGCCAACCGATCGCTGCTGGCTGCGCGCAGCATGGAAGACTTGGTGGCCTGGTCCGGCGGCCTCTACACCCCTCCACCAAGATTCAAGAGCTGGTAAAAAACGGACCGCGAATGGAAACGAATGGAAACCGCGAATGAACACGAATGAAAAAGGACCGCGAATGGACGCGAAGGCGTCGCCCGTGGAGGGCTGCCTCGCTTGCGAGGCCCACGAGGGGTCGCCACCCACAGAGCTTTGCACGTCACTCGGTACCCTCGCCAGACAAGCCCTGATCGCGGAAGCAGAGCTCACCCCCAAGCCAGGACTAGTCGATCGACGCGGGCCAGGAACACACACCGATTTGTCGCTCGATCTAATGAGGAGATCAGCCTTCGCGATCGAAGCATTCATTCGTCTCATGGCCTTCCAATCCATGAACGAACAACCGAGTCCCCGTCTCCGAGCAACGTTAGCTGCAACCGGCAGAGCCGCAGAAACCGCCATGCTCCGAGTCACCAATGGCAGCAACACGCACAAAGGGGCCATTTGGACCTTAGGTCTACTGGCCGCAGCAGCCGCGGTCGGTAGGGACGAGCTCCCGCTCGTCCGGGGACGTGACGCCGCTAGCCAATTTAACTTCGGCGCCATTGCCATCGCCCGAACGGCTAGCCAAATCGCTTCCTTCGATGTTCGGAACGAATCAGCGCCAAAGGCGGACGTGTCCGACATAGCCATAGCGGCGTCCGAACGCCAACTTGTCCGACATAGCCTTGGCGACGTCGGAACCCCGAACCCCAAACGCCGAACCCCAAACGCACCTCTCTCCCATGGCCAGATCGTCGCCACCAAATTCGGAGTCACCGGCGCCCGCGGTGAAGCCATCAATGGATTCCCGGATATTATCGAAGTCGGATTACCAGTCTTGCGCGCCCGACGAAGCGCAAATGCCCCTGAACCAGTCGCCCGTCTTGACGCCTTAGTGGCTATCATGTCCCGGCTCGACGATACTTGTCTGCTCTATCGCGGCGGAAAGTTAGCTCTTCAGGCCGCTAAACAAGGAGCCGCAGCGGTGCTTGCCGCCGGTGGCGCCGGCACGCCGCCTGGCCGGAAATGTTTGCTGGCATTGGATCGACAATTGTTGGAGCTAGGCGTGTCCCCCGGCGGCAGCGCCGACCTATTAGCAGGCACTCTCTTTCTGGATGCCGTTGAACGGCACCAAAACTCGCTTACCTCCGTAGGAGCGGAATCTTTATAGATAAAAATGACGAGAAGGTGCCGAGCTCCGTTAGGAGCGACATATAAACGAAGCGTTCGTATAGGACGATTGAAGCCAAAACCAGATGCCGCTCCTAACGGAGCTAAACGCGTTTTGTTCGATCGAGGCTATAAAGATTTCGCTCTACGGAGCTGGGCTCGGAGCACCCCGAAAGAGTGTCCGTGGATAACCAGCGCCTCAAACCCACCAATCCAATCCAAATCAGACCTCCGTGACCTCTGCGTCCTCGGCCGACGTAGCCTCCCGTGTATACCAAATCACTCATGTAAACGGGGCGAAATCTGCTCTGTGGTGAATTTTTATGGAACAATTCGAATTTAAGTACCCGGCTAAACGCAAAGTCTTGAGACGCGCCCATGTCGGCGTTGTCGGTTCCGGCGACCTGGAAGTCTTGCTGGAACCAACAGAAATCGGTGCCGCGTCGGTTCTAGTCCGAACCAGCGTCGACGGCTTCAAAGACAACTGGAAAGCAGTGCTAGACCGCTTTTTCGGCCAATACGACGGAGCCGTTCACATCGAGATCAATGATGCAGGAGCCACTCCCGGAGCGGTGTACTTGCGACTCCAACAAGCAGTAGAAGCAAGCGAATCATGAGAGAGGTGATCTTTTCGCGAGAATATCTCCAGCGCCGCAGCTTTATCGAGCTCAGCGCGCGGGACCGCGCCGAATCTCTCTTCGATTCGGGGACAGGCCGCGAACTAGCCGGTCCATTCGATCGGATCGAATCGCCCTGGCTGGCCATGCAAGGGGTAACACCACAGGCGGATGACGGTTGTATCGTCATGCGAGGGACAATTGCAGGGCAGCGTGCGGTGGTCATCGCTTTCAATGGCGCCTTTCAAGGCGGCGGAATCGGCGAGGTTTCAGGGGCTAAACTCACAACTGCGCTCGATCTCGCTTGTCGCGATAGCGAAAACGGCCAACCCACCAGCGCCGTATTACTCCTGGAAACCGGCGGTGTCCGCCTGCAAGAAGCCAACCTCGGCTTGGCAGCCGTCGCGGAAATAATCTCATCAATCATCGCGCTTCGCCGGTACGCCCCGGTCATTTCGGTGATTGCCGGACCTGTCGGCTGTTTCGGAGGCATGTCGTTAACGGCCGGTGTCTCCAGTTACATCGTAATGACTCCCGAAGGTCGTCTCGGACTAAACGGTCCCGAAGTAATCGAAGAAGAATCCGGCGTCGAAGAATTCGATGCCAGCGATCGCGCCCTGACCTGGTCGATCTACGGCGGTCAACAACGTTATAACCAAGGTCTGGTCGATATTCTGGTCGATGATGATATCGACCAGGTGATCAAAACGGTGCAGGAACTGATTACCAAAGGAGTCCCTCCGCGCAACCGGAGCGAGCAGGTCGATGTCTATAGATCCCACATCGCCGCACTTGATCCTTCCACCAAATGGAACCCAGCGGACGTCTCGTGGAGCGCTGCCTCGCTTGCGAGGCCGATCGGTCGGAACCAAGAAGTTGCATCTAACGAAGAGGAACACAATCAATGAGCAAACCCACCGGAATCCGAGGCCGAGTCTGGTTCAAAGCACTGACCGACCAGGAGAAACCGATGCCGGGCGATCCGCCGTCGGTGCTCGTCGCTGACGCACCGGTAGGAAACGAAAACGCCCGGCTTCTTTGCGTCGTGCCCGATCCCAATAGCCGGTTTCCTTGTGCAAGTCACGGAGAGGTCGGTCTGGAACAGGCATATACGTTGGCAACGCGAATCCGAGAAATTATTAAAGCCGACACCACCGGGAGCGCCGGGAACGAAATCAAGAAACGACCCTTCATTGCGATCGTTGATGTAAAAAGCCAAGCCTACGGCCGGCGCGAAGAAATCGCCGGGATACATCTGGCTGCGGCAGCAGCAGCAGATGCCTACGCCACCGCTCGGTTTGCCGGCCATCCGGTGATCACACTCATCGTTGGCCAAGCCATCTCCGGTGGATTCCTCACGCATGGTTACCAAGCCAATCGGCTTCTAGCCTTTGCCGACGACGACGTCTTGATCCATGCGATGCATAAAGAACCCGCAGCTCGTATCACTCGACGAACCGTTGCCCAATTAGAGTCGCTCGCAAAAACCGTAACCCCACTTTCCTACGACGTCCGCGACTACGCTAAACTCGGTTTGCTTTACAAACTGCTCCCCGTCTCGAACCCGGAAACTCCATCCGCCGATGAAATTTCGTTGGTTCGCAACGCTATCGCGGAAGCGATCGCAGACGCACGCATAGGACCCACCGATCTCCGCAACCGCTTCGAGTCCGAAGCCGCCCAGACCGCACGAAAAGCAACCCGTCTGATCCGGGCCCGCCTGGAAGAAGAGTGGAACCAATAGTAGGTTTTACGTTCTACGTTTTAGGTTCTAGGTTTCAAGTTGAACGTTTGCGGCGAACCTTTGTGTAGCGCGGCCTCCAACCTAGAACTTAAAACGTAAAACCTAAAACTTAGAACCTTGGTGAACTTTCGGTCGATTCGTCCTCATTACCTTCTCAAGATCGATACCGACTCGATCTCTTGCGGCCCCAACTCGTTCGACGTGAGCATCCCGGCATCGGTCAGGCGAGAACTTGAAGAAACCAACTTTGTCGTTGTCCGTCGAGGCGTGGTTACGGAGAACTGGGTGCCGATTGGTATCCGCGGGCACCAACGTTCTCAAAGATGGGCCGCCTGGTATCCCCGTTACGCGATCAAGGGAATCGTTAAACCAATGGACCTATTGACCCAGGTCGATCCGCTGAAAGATAGAGAAGTCTCGCCTGCCCACCGCGCGTTCCGATCATTGAGGAATGCCTGGCAATCGTTGACTTATCCCTGGGGACCGGCCGGCAGCCTCGGATTCGAGGTGGCCACGGGAAAGCAAACCACAACGTTGCGCAGCGATCTCGACGTCGTGATTTATGCAGACGAACCCCTATCGCGCAGGGACGCTCAACGATTACTAGCCGCTGCCGACGATCTCGAAGTAACCGTCGACATCAGAGTCGAAACTCCAACCTGTGGATTTTCTCTAACCGAGTACGCAACTTCGCCCACCAAAACGATTCTGCTCCGAACCGTCGACGGCCCCATTCTCGGCGACGACCCGTGGAAGCGGTTATAGGTTTTAGGTTACAAGTTTTAGGTTTTAAGTTGTCAGGAGGTTCCTTACTTAAACGCCCCGAAGTTTCGCCTGATGACATAGAACTTAAAACGTAAAACTTAAAACCTATAACTTACAACCCGATGAGCGTAGCTCTGATTTTCCCCGGTCAAGGTTCGCAAACACCCGGATTTCTGCATCAGCTACCGGATCATCCCGCGGTCCGGGAAACG
>JAFAHI010000519.1 GCA_019237325.1 Verrucomicrobiota bacterium
TTACTGGGTCAAAGATAACCGGACAGATCCTACGATCGCGCCATGGCGAGCTGATGCCATTGCCCGCGGTTTTGCTTCCTGCGTAGCCCTTCCGTTGATCGCTCACGGAAAACGGATTGGTAACCTTAGTCTCTATTCGGGAGAAACGAACGCGTTTAATGAGACCACGATCGAGCAGTACACGGACCTGGCGAACAATCTGGCTTACGGAGTAGCAGCGCTCCGTTCACGAGAAGAGGCTCGTGAACATGCGCTCAAGCTCTCGCGCGCGAATGAAGTGCTCAGGCGCAGCCTGGACGCGTTGGCCCGAGATAAGCAACTCCAGAGTTTCGTTGATCATGTGTTAATGGTCCTGACGGAACAACTCGGCGGTCATTCATCTACCCTCTGGTTGATTGACGTCGAACGACGGGCCGCACACTTGCATTCGGTTTGTGACGAGGGCCGCGTGGTCGTCGCCGAACATGCGGACCACCCAAACGCTCGACAACCCAGAATCTGGGATCGCGATGATCCCGAATGGCTCACGCTGCAAATGAACCGCCCGTTCTTGCATCCCGACCCGATTCACGATGCCCGGCTGAAATACACTCCTGCTCAGCAAGCGCGCTTTTCTAGCTCCGGAATCCGGGCCCTTTTGTTGATACCTCTAGTTTTTGGTAAGCAGCTAGTGGGTGCGCTCTCCGTACGCATGGCGAGTGACCGCGAGCTCGATCAGCATGACCTGGAGTTTGCGCAGTCGTTGGCTCAACAAGCGACATTAGCACTTGAGTTAGCTAGACTGGCTGAGCAAGCAAAACTGACCGCTTTAGCGAATGAAAAGGAGCGAGCGGCGCAGGAACGCGTCGCCGAACTGACTAAAGCCAATGAAGCACTCCGCGGATGCCTGGATGCGCTCGCCTCTGTGCCAGAGCTGGATGAGTTCCTGGGTCAAGTAATGGGCGCCATGACCCGACAGCTGGGCGCAGCATCCTCCGTGTTGCGACTGCGCGACTTTGAACAAAACGTTTTGACCTTGGACCTTGTCTTTCAGGAAGGTCGCGTCATGACGCCGGCCGAAGCGAAGTATCCAATCGAGCTGCGCACGATTCCGCTAGATGAACGGCAAGCAAATCTGTTGAAGCCATCTGCCACTGTTCTTCGCCTTTCAGATCCGAAGACACGTGTTCCCGATCGCTTCAGGTCTTACCTGCTTGGTCTGGGAGTGAGAACCTCACTGGTCATACCGCTAAACTTAGGCGGCCAACTGGTCGGCAGCGTCACTTTTCGGTTCACCGACGACCGGGAGTTTCGCCCTGAAGAACTCGAAATCGCCAGGGCGTTAGCCAGCCAGGCTAGCTTGGCAATTCAACTCACCCGGTTAGCTAAGGGAGCGCGACAAACCGCAGTTCTAGAGGAGCGTAACCAATTGGTGGGAGAGATCCATGATTCGCTTGCCCAATTATTTACGGGCATTTCCATGCAACTGGGAGCAGCCAAGAAGGTCATGCAAAGAGGAGGCGTTAACAGTCTGAATTACGTTGAACGCGCCATTGAGCTAGCTCAATTCGGATTGTCGGAAGCGCGTCGGTCAGCTTTCGGCCTCCAGTCCAGCGTCATCGAGGAATACGGATTGGTTCGAGCGATGCAAAAATTAGTGGAGCGGTCAAATATCCCCGGGCGAGTGCGCTGTGAACTAAATGTGGAGGCCGTCACATTGGAAAATTTTCCACCGGCAATCCAAGAAGATCTCCTGCGGATCGCTCAAGAAGCGATCAGTAACGCCGTTCGCCATGCCAAGCCCACTGTCATCACGGTCAGTCTCTGCGCCGATACCACGAATCTCGTCTTAGAAGTCACCGACAACGGGTCTGGGATCGCGAATCTCGCGAGCGCAGGCAGAGATGGTTTTGGATTGTCTAATATGCATAAGAGGGCCGAAAAAATGGGTGCACAATTTGAGATCCGAACAGCGGTCGGCGAAGGAACACGCATCGCGGTCTGCCTTCCGGTCAACGCGTAGCGGAAGGACGAAATCGGTAGGGAGGAGCTCCCCTCATCCGTGGTCGTTTCCGAGGACGAAGTCCCCAGTGAGAATGAACGAAAGGCGTACCAAGAATGCTCTTGGTCATGCCTTTCCTGAACTTGGTCTGACTGGATTAGGGCAAACCTAATTGCCGGCGTTTAGGGTCCAAATCGTTATCGAGTTAGAGTTATCGTGGTGATTGAGAACCGCAAACAATTGGACGAACCGCACCGGGTCGATTTCACGGCGGTTGTCGAACGGGGTCGTTAATCATATCCGCGAACGTGCGTCTTCAGTCTCAATTGACTTTAATCCGGACCAGCAAGCGATGGTGATTGGGGACGAGTTCTTGCTAGAAAACGCCGTCACCGCCGCTTCGCAGCAAAGTCCGACACGTTCCACTAGGACCAGGTGAAGGTCGCCACCCATGAAATGCCGGGAACGGCGACCGACAAACAGTGCCCTCTTTATGTTGCGTGGAAGGCAAGAAATCTACGGTTCCGACCGCATCGGCCTCGCAAGCGAGGCAGCGCCCCACTTTTACCCGTAAAAATTACGCTCCCAACGGTGAACTTTGAGCTTATTAAGACGCTCTTTGGGTAATCCTTTGCCATCTCCTGCCCGGCAATTGGCTTCCACGTTCCGGAATGAACGCATTCCTGGAATAACGGTTGAAACCGCGGGATAGCTCAGGACATAACGCAAAGCGGTGTCCGGCATCTGATCCAAGGTGATACCGAGATCTGAAACGATCTTTTGCACCCGATCGTAGACTTCTTGTTTCCGGTCACCACGAAAATAGCGGCTGCGAAAATCAGCGGAATCGAATTTGGTATCGGGAGTGATCTTTCCGGTAAGACTGCCTTCATCAAAGGGTACCCGAACGATGACCCCCACCTGGTGCTGCTCGCAGGCCGGGTAAAGGCGATCTTCGGGAGCCTGCTCGAAAATGTTATGGATGACTTGGACGGTATCCACTGCCCCCGTTTCAATTAATCGGATCGCGTTCTCCGGCTGGTTGTCGTTGATCGACACGCCGAAAAATCGGATCTTTCCCGCTTTCTTGAGCTTTTGAATCGCTTCAAGCCAATCACCCTGGTCAGCCCATTCGTCCGACCAAACGTGAAATTGTTGAACATCAATGGTTTCCAATCCGAGATTTCGTAAGCTCTCTTCGGTTGAGGCGATGACATGATCTGCGGGGAACGCTTCCCGGACCGGTACCCCTTGCTGAGCCGGCCACTGGTAATTCTTCGGGGGAATCTTACTGGCCACGTAAATGCGTTCGGAACGCGCTCTCACCACCTGGCCCACCAGTTTCTCGCTGTGGCCATCTCCGTACACCAAGGCGGTGTCGATAAAGTTTAGCCCAAGATCGACCGCCTTATTCAGTGCTTTGATCGATTGATCGTCCTCAGCGCCAATCCACATCCCCTTCCCGATCCCCCAGGCGCCGTACCCGATTTCCGAAACCTGCAATCCTGTCCTGCCTAGTGTCCGGTAGTTCATAGAACATATTCGTACACAACATCGCCAAGGACACAAAATTAGTGGCAGCAATCGGTCGAAAATTCAGCAGTGCCGTGGAGGCTTTCGGAGCGATCAGCAAAAGGTGAATTGCCTGCAGGTTGTGTTGCCGAATAACGACTCCGTGGGAGTCAGATCTTTAGAGCGCGTGGCGCAAACAAGCGGGTGTAGCTCCGTAGGAGCGACGTCTTTATAGCTTTCGAAATGCAAAAAACGAGGACAGCTCCGTAGGAGCGGCATCTAATTCGGAAACGAACTTCTATGTCGCTCATAACGGAGCTGGCTGCCTTGCGGGTCGCCGTGGCTATAAAGATTTCGCTCCTACGGAGCTAGTCTGGCTCTGTCGAATTAGCCGGAACGAGCAGGCTCACGTCTTTCAGCATCCTACTAAGGAGCTGAACGTCGATGTCTCGTGGGCCGCCGGTTACAGCGGAACTCTCGAGCTCATCCGGATAGACCGGTCCCGACGGCCTGATCCATTTCAAGAAGTCTACCCATAGAGACTAGCGGCGCCGCGCCTGGCGTGGATCCCGCATTGGCACCACTTTGTTCAGCCTGGGAAGGTTCCCCTCCCCGTCAGTAGCACAGCCGAATGCATGCTGCTCCAGCGCCACCTGATAGAATGCGGTGTCGCTCAAGGCGGCGGCTATGACCGCATCTCCGACTCGATGAAGGGCGCTCAGGCAAAAAACCGCCATGACGAGCGCGCCGCCCGCTAGCGCCCAAAGCAGTGGGAGAGAAAAGATCCCCCAAACCCACAGACAGATCATAGCCAAAAGTCCGATCGACCATCCGACGACCTCGGTCACAACGCGCTTTTCCCGAATTTTGGTTGAATAAACCAGGGAAAAAACTCGTAAAACGTTCACACTGCATCCGAGCCGACCGCTCTGATAGCCGACGATAAAATCGTCGTGGGTGATGGGGGCAGGTTCTTTCAAACGAGTGTAACGGGGGGAAATCCGGATATGCGGGTTTCCTTTCTAGGTCAAGACGGGCATTAAAAACAACGGAATCGTGGCGAGGCAGGAAGATCAAAAGTGTTCGTGATTATGGAAATTATAATAATTACTTCTTATTTTTTGTTGCCTTCCTTAGTTTTTGCGGTATTTATGCGGGCGAGACGCGGCTGAGACGGGTTCAGCTACGAGTTTAACGCCAGGATGTTATGGGAAAAAAGGGAAATTTTTTATTAGGAGGAGACTCGCAAGAATGGGATTCGTCGTACGGGCTGCGTTTCGCGGTCGAGGCATTCCCTTTCGTGACGTTTTGAAAGGAATGTATGTTTTTGCGAAGCAGAGGATGGCTGTGGGTCGCGACAGTGTGTCAGGCCCTTATAAACGCGTTACATGCCCAAACAGCGGCTTCTCCGCCCGCTCCTGTGCCTTCGCGCACTGCGATCCAACCCGCTTCCGAACCGGACGAATGGAAGGTGGAAGGGCCAACCCTGGAGCAACAAACCCCGGCTAATCAGGAGCCGGGACCCGGACCTGAGACCGGCGTCGCCCCGGAATCACCTTTTGAGCAGGAACCCGGATGGACCGGTGGTCTGGCCAACCCAGGCAATGGTCCCGAGTTCGAGATTCCACCCGATCAGCTCCCGGTCGATCCACGGTCCTTTGGTCTGAAGTACACGATTGGCCCGATTGATATCCGGCCGATGATGTCATTCTCGACCACCTACAGCGACAATATTCTCGCATCCACCACCAGTAGAAAAGAGGACTTCATCTACACTATTGGGCCGGGAGCCATTTTCGCGCTCGGGGACTATATACAGAAGCAATACACCTACTTAACCCTGCAATACGTCCCAGTACTCAACCTGTATAACCACTACAGTACTCTCAACTCATTAGATCAGCATCTGCGGATCGACGGCCAGTGGGGTATGGAGCGCTTAAAGCTCAGCACTTACTTTGGATACGACAAATCATTCGGCGGCAATCGGGATATTGGCGGCCTGGTGAATAGCGAGTATTACACCATGGGCGCTGAGGCGAAGTATTTGCTCAACGAGCAAATATCTTTCGAAGCCCTCGGCGATCAAACATTTTCAGACTACGGCTCAAGTGGAATTGGTTCAAGGGAGTTCGTCAATCACGAATACCTGAACTACGCATTCACTCCCAAACTGACCGGTGGCATCGGGGCGGCGTTTGGAATTCTTCAACCGTACGTAGGAGGCACCCAGACATACGAGCAGGGACTCTTTCGCCTCCAATTCACATCCACCGAGAAGATAAATTTCACGGGGAACTTCGGCTTTGAGTTCAGACAGTTCCCCTCCGGCGTGGGTACGCGGTTTACACCGGTGTTCACCGTAACCGCCAACTATCTGATTTTCCCCGGCAGCACCTTGACTCTGTCCGGGGGGCGCAATGTGACCTACTCCGCGGCGGTCACCGGCTCTAACTACACCGCGACGAACGTGACCGCCGGAATCACTCAGCACGTGATTGGCAATTTGTCCGTCGGTTTCAACGTCGGCTTTGAAAACGATTCGTACTTTTTCGTGAGCGGGGCACAAACCGGAGCCGTAAACCGGGAAGATAACTATATCACTTTAAGTCCTAACCTGACCTATCGATGGAACGACTGGGCAAACATCTCGGTCTCCTATCTCTACCGAGATAACCAGTCAAATGCGCCAGCCAGGTCGTTCTACAACAATCAGGTCGCGGTGCAGGTGCATATTGGCTTTTAACCGGTAGACCACAGTCTATGAAAAAGTGGGTTATTTTGCTTGAGCTAATCTCCGGGCTAGCATTGAATCTATCTGGCGCGAGCGCGCAAACGACGGTTGCGCCCCGGGCCGAAGCCGTGGTGCCCCAGGCCCAGCCAGCGGCAGTCGCACCTCAAGTCCAATCACCGTCGGCGCTGGACAACTATATTCTATCTCCGAATGATATTGTTCTGGTTAAGGTTTTCGAGGAGCCCGACTTGGATTCTCAGCACCGAATTTCCCAAGACGGAACTATTAATTTTCCGCTAATCGGCGTAGTCCCAATTTCTGGCCGGACCGTAACTCAAGCGGCCAGCACCATTCGAGAGAGGCTGCTAAAAGGCTATCTGCGCAATCCGCAGGTCCGGGTGAACGTCATTCAATATGCCAACCGGCGGATTACCGTCCTAGGTCAAGTTCAAAAACCCGGGAGCTATATCCTTCCCAGTGAAGAGCGCGTCGACTTGCTGCAAGCGATCGCCATGGCCGGCGGATTTACCCGGTTGGCGGACGAAGGTAAGGTCTTGGTCCGCCGCAACATAAATGGCGCTGAGACCATCATCAAGGTGAACGCTCATGCCGAAACTAAGAACAGCTCATCGCAGCTTTTCGAGGTGCAGCCGGATGACAAAATAACCGTTGGTGAAAGAATCTTTTAAGTGCAGACAGGAACCTCTAATAAAGGCTAGCCACGTGAAAATGAATTCACCGATCAGGCCGCTTAGTGACTCACCTGCAAATGGAGGTGGTGCACATTTTCTCAAATTTGATTTCGGGTATCTCGTTCGCCTGTTGTTATCCAAGGCGTGGTTTATAATTCTAGTTGCTCTACTCTGTCTGGCCGCCGCAATTGTCTATTTGAGAATAACTCCGAACATCTACACATCCTCGGCCACCATTGAGGTTCAGCAGGAGGCGCAAAATGTTACTAACATCCAGGATGTTGATACTCAAGACTACAAAGACATTGATGCACTGAAAACGGTCGAGCAAAGTCTACTAAGTGACACGCTCCTTTTGCGAGTCGTGAAGGCAAATGGACTAGATAAAGTTCCCGATTTCGCCCCACCTAGGATAGACGGATCAGCCTATTCGGACATTGAGCTTGCGGAAAAATTCAAGTCCAAGCTTTCTGTGTCGCTCCGCCGAGGAACGCGATTGATCGATGTCACTGTAGAGGACAAGAATCCGGTACGAGCACAGCAACTGGCCAGCTCGATGATCAAGGAATACGAGGCTCTGAATTTTGAAGAGGATGCATCTGATACCAAGGCCGGTAACGATGCGCTCATTCAGGAGGCTAGTCGGCTTAAAGATAAACTTCACAAGTCTGAACAGGCTCTTCAGCAGTATCGGGAGCAGTATCACGCGGTTTCGCTTGAGGACAAACAGAATATCGTGGTGGAGAAACTAAAAGAGCTGAATCAGAAAGTCACGGATGCACGGAGTGAACGTATTAAGTTGGAATCGGATATAGCAACTATCCAGCACGTTAATAAGAAGAACCCGGAACAGCTTCTACTTTTATCGAGTGTCGCTTCACTTCCGGTAGTAGCAGAACTGCGTAAAGAGATCTCTGACAAAGAAGCGGAATTCGCCCAGGTCAATGAACGATACGGAGAACTCCATCCGAAATGGATCGAGGCCCAAGCGCAGATTAAAGACCTGAAACAGACGTTGAATCGGGCTTTACTCAATTCCGCCGACTTGGTGACGAAGTCGTATGAAGCGGCCAAAGCCACTGAAGACAAGCTGCGAGCTGAGCTCAAGGACCAGGAAGATTCGGCGCTCGAACTGAACAAAATTGCGATCCCATACAACGTCCTGGTACGCGAAGAGGAGTCTGATCGTGCGCTCTACGACGCCGTTCTAAGGCGCATGAAGGAGACAAACGTCCAGGAGAACGTCAAAGAGAATCATATCCGCGTCGTCGAAAGCCCGATGGTGCCGGTTTCGCCCTCTAAGCCAAGCAAACGGAAGATTCTCGCTTTCGCAGTCTTAGCGGGATTAATCCTTTCGTGTGGCACCGTAGTTGGCATTGACATGGCGAACACTTCGATCCGCAATGTTAGCCAGGCGGAGGAACTGTTGGGCCTTCCGGTGCTAACCTCAATCCCGCGTTCCAAACGCAAACGCCTCGATCGGATGCCCGTTGTAAGTGGGGATCCTGCCTCACACGAGGCGGAGGCATTTCGTTCGCTTCGGACTGCTTTATTATTTCTCGGACCGACAAAAGATTTTAAGACCGTTCTCTTCACCAGCGCTAATCCTGGTGAGGGGAAAACCTACTGCTCGCTCAACTGTGCCGCGGCTCTCGCGCAGCTCGGGTTGCGCACCTTGGTCATAGACGCCGACCTGCGCCGACCGAAGTTGAGTAAGGCTTTACTTCCTGACCCGAAAGGTCCGGGTCTATCTGACTGCCTAAGTGGCAAAGCAAGCTTATTAGATTGCCACCAGGCAACCGATACAGAAAACCTTTTCATTCTCGGCGCTGGCCAGCGTCCAACTAGACCTGCCGAGCTCCTCGCTTCCGGTGACTTAGCCGGCCTACTGAGCGAAGCGAAACTACATTTCGATCGCATCGTGTTAGATAGCGCTCCAGTCAACGCGGTGAGTGATACACAACTGGTGGCGCGCGAAATCGAATTGGTCTGTCTGGTCATCTGGGCTCGCAAGACCCCGCGACATGTATTGATCAGAGCCTGTGACCATTTGGGTTGGGCGACCCATAGCCCCGATGCGGTAATTCTAAACCGGGTCCTTCGAGGCTCGCGTGACTATTATCACTTTGCTCGATACGCGAGCATGTATGCGAAGGCCAACGCGTATCGGCGCGCAACCAAATCGGGTGCAAATGGCAGCGTGCTTTAACGAACTTTGCCAGCAGTAGTGGATCAGGCTACAACAGGCCGCGTTGGATACAGTCGCCCGGAACATTGAAAACAGTTCCCCCCCGAACCTAGGTATTCCCCAATGGGACGTAATGTGAATCGAATGGTTCACAAAAGTGCTTTATTGATCAAGTCCGAACCGAGAGGCCGCGACCAAGGGCGGCAGCATGTCCGCGCACCAACCGCTTCGCGGTCATGACAAATAGCAGAAGCAGATTTTTTATTACAGCTCCGGTCCAAGGCACCCCTCATTAAATAATTCTGCGCTTGCCGATTTATTTATGCTATTAACTCCTCACGAAATCTCGCAACAACGATCGAACGACTGTTGGTTCTGTTTGCGGGCTCAACCCAAACGCGAACATATCGCGGCCGCCTGCCTCCGAAAGATCTCAGACGTGGAGGTTTTCTGTCCCCGGCTGCG
>JAFAHI010000607.1 GCA_019237325.1 Verrucomicrobiota bacterium
CGCTATCGAACTGGACAAAGGCGAAGAGCTAGAGTGGTTCATCGAGGACAAAAACACCTTAGTTCTTCGTAGAAAACGGGTTCGAAAAGCCCGACCCTTCAAAAACGTTAGCCCTTAGGTTGACGCCTATGGGCAGCCGCCGGACTACGTCAGCCAGGGACGCAAAGGCGCAAAGGTATAAGAGAGTTGTAAAGATGGCGCCTGCGGGTTTTCACGGGGTCCTACTGCGAGCTCGACGTTTGCTATTCCCGGTAGTGTTAGACTTCCTCAGCAGAAAAGAAGTTAAACTATCAAGATTTGTTCACTGGAACCTAACTTCTGCGCTGCTAAATCTTGATTTAAGTGCATAAGTTTTTTAAGGCCTAGCTATGGCGCCGACATCAAACTCGTTCCGACTAGGACCTTCCGGAGGCACTGGAGGTTTGTTCTTTGAGGATAAACCTAAAGCAGGTACAGAAATCGCCAGAATCTATATTCATTTTGGCGATTACATTGATGGACTTCGGATAGAATGGACGGATGGAAACGATGCTTATCATGGTTCTTGTAATGGACCTACGATCGCCGAATTCGACGTGCACCATCAGAGTGGTGAAAAACTGCTCGGTTTCGACGGATCGATCGGAGCCCATCCCGGCGATGGCGGTCCGTACGTGACTTCACTCAGATTCCATACCGAAACCAGGTCTTCCGAGGTTTTCGGGAAACAATCTTCAAGCGCTTTTAACTATCAACTACAGGGAAAATCGAATGACTACCACATCATCGGGTTTTTCGGGAGGTCAGGTAAATACCTGGATTCGATAGGCCCATTGCTAGTGTAATGTTGGCGAATCCTCCACGGGCACGTGAGTCAGCGTCTTGTTGAAAATCGTCGAGCATTGGTTGCAGCCTTTTTCCGGCACTCCTTCCTTAACGTTCACTCTCACACAGGCGTTCTGAGGGGAAGCGAATTGGGGAGAGGTCAATCGTTGAATACTGTCTCCCCTTTTTTGAAGGTGATATCAACTGGATCAGGGGTATATTGTACGCGCCCGGATACCCCAACTGGACTTGTGCTTTCGTACCGGTCAGGTCTTACATTTCAATTTGAAAGGACGATATGAAAAAAGGCTATTGGGTAGTTGCATACAAATCGGTCTCTGATGATTCGGCTACCAAGGCATACTCGGAACTAGCTCTTCCCGCACTTGAGCCATTCGGTGCGCGTTTTTTGACTCGATCTTCGAGCAGTGTCCAACCACACGAAGCGGGTCTACAGCAAAGGACCGTTGTTGTTGAATTTGAAAGTTACGAAAAAGCGCTGGCCGCCTACGAAAGCGAAAGTTACAAAAAGGCGCTGCAGGCACTCGGGTCCGGTGCAGAACGAGACTTTCGCATCGTCGAAGGCGCATAGAAAGAGAGTCAGTCGACCATTCTTGATGGAGCGACCCGCGGGGGGCGCCACGGGCTTCTTTGCGGTCCCAATTAAAAGCGTGCCGTGGCGACCGCAGTTGATCGCCTCAGGCTGAGGAGGGAAGTAGGCAAATGGCTTCCCAATTGAACGGCCTCCCGCCCTGGATTGCCGAACAGCAAAGGCCGCCAGAAACAATGCTGAATGGTGTGATTTTGTATGTCGCAGTCACGGGGTACCGGGTGAGTTCTACGACGACATTTGGCTTAACCGTCACATAACACCTCGGTTTTGTCCGAATGTCGTCACGCTCACTGCTTTCCAGTCAACGAGGCAGTACGAGATAATTCGAGCGCTCATCAAAACTGGAATTTCTAGTGACTGGGCTGTGAAGGATAGTTTCGGCACGCTTGATCTAGCTGCAGACGGTTTTCACGAACTGATGACAGGAGCGTGGGTTTATCGGCCAGCGTTGGAAACAACCGAAATGCGTACACCCGGGATTTACTGGCGAGCGCCGGTATTGAATACCTGGGATTTTTTGTTCCGGCTGCCGGAACTATTGTCTAGATGGCGGCGCCGAGTTTCCGCGATCCGACGAACAACGTCGTCGTTCCTCGCAAAATGCATATTAGAGCGCTAATTCCGGCAATCAGGACAAAAACTCAGGGCTGCCCGAAAACTAGCGTTCTAGTAGCTCTCACTAACCAAAAAACTGAACGCAGCGCGAAGAATTAACCTTCGCCGCTAATTCTAAAAGAGAGGCTAACATTCCATGAAATTCGGCTTTGTCTGTCCCCAAGTACCAGGTCACCTTAACCCGCTAACCGCGCTCGCGCGTCACCTGCAGATGCGTGGCCACGATGTGGTGTTTCTTTATTCATCAGACGCCGCTCGTCTATCTTTTATCCCTGGCGAAGAGGAGCGCATAATAAGTGATAACAGAGCGGAAATGAGTAAGAAGCAGGGAGACGAGGCCTTAAAATTCAGTATGGGCCTCATAATGAGCCAGTCCGAGGCGATGATCAAATCGTTGCCCGGTATTGTGCGATCCAATCAAATCGATGCTCTGATAGTAGACTGCGTTAATTTCTATGTAGAATTCGCTGCCCTCCAGTTGGGCATTCCCTACATCCACGTGTCTGCCGCGGCACATTTTGACTACTCGGGGCGTACCCCTCTCACGTTCTATGGATGGCCTCATGAGACCAATGCCGCCGCCCTAGCTAGAAACCGAGATGGGGCAGCGAAATTTATTCAACTGCTGAATGAGACCAACGGTGGGATCAAGGCTCAGGCCGACGCTGCCGGACTAAAGATCGACTGGGATAACCCTCACGCGACCCTCTCACCCTGGGCGTCGATTTCCCAGGTCCCCAAAGCATTCGACTTCGAAACTTCTCATTGGCCTGCACAATTCCATCACACGGGACCATTCCATGATGGCAAGGGCCGGGAACCGCTGGATTTCCCTTGGGATCGACTAACCGGCGAACCGCTCATCTACGCTTCTATGGGCACCATACT
Organism: Verrucomicrobiota bacterium; assembly: GCA_019237325.1. Taxonomy (GTDB): domain Bacteria; phylum Verrucomicrobiota; class Verrucomicrobiia; order Chthoniobacterales; family JAFAMB01; genus JAFAVN01. The sequence continues at coordinate 2,921 of JAFAHI010000607.1, forward strand.
CAACGGCCGGGCAGACGTGTTCCGTACGATCATCGCGGCCCTCGCTACGCATAAAGACCTGCAACTTGTGCTTTCGATTGGGGATCAGCTCGATCCTCGTCAGCTTGGACCGGCCCCGAAGAATGCCATCGTTATCAATCGAGCGCCTCAATTAGATGTGCTGAAGCGTGCGTCAGTCTGTATCACCCACTCGGGACTAAACACCGTGCTGGAATCTCTAGCCCAAGGAGTTCCGCAGGTAGCCATTCCGGTGGCCTATGATCAACCTGGAGTTGCCGCCAGAATCGCATATCATCGAACTGGTGTTGTCACTTCGCTGGACAAGTTCACCGCCGACCACCTCTCCACGCTTTTGGACGAGGTGCTGAACAATTCCGGCTACCGGAATAATGCACAGAGGCTGCGACGGGCGATTGCCGAGGCAAACGGATTGTCTGCTGCCGTGGATATCATTGAGCACGCTCTCGGCATCAGCCGAAATTCGCTGCCGGCGCCTGCTCGGAATCATTGATCACAGCGCCCGTCCCCCTGATCCGGCAATGAAATGAAATAAGGTCAAAACAAATCTTTGTCCAGGAGTTCATCTGGCCAAGTCCGCGCTCGAGGCTGTGCAGGATGCCGAAGCATTAGTCTTAGCAACGGAATGGCCCGAGTTCAGTGAAGTGGATCTCACAGAGGTAAATCAGCGGATGCGTATGCCAATCGTCTTCGACGGAAGGAATCTATTCGATCCGGCTACCATGCGAGATCTCGGTTTCCAATACTTCGGCATCGGGCGTCCTTTGGCTGAGCCCAGCAACAGTTACCGCAATGGTAACGGCACAAGCACGCGTGGCGACCCCGTAGCGCTCCGCTCTAAGTGACGTTTTTGTCCCATAGGGGCTTGTCGGACTTTGCCGCTTCGCGGCAAAGTCCGACACGTCCCTACGGGACGAAGAGTCGAATCCCTTTACGCCGCACTGCGAAACTCGGTTCGCCGCAGGGTGCTCAGTGCGCTCCGAATTTCCCGGCGTAAGTCAGCCAACGCCTCGCGTGTGATGGCAATATCCTTAGTACGATGGTCCGTCCATCCTCGCGCGGCGGCCTGCAACCTCTGATAACTGCCCCTGATATATTCGGCAGTCCCTACAGAGAGGGCGCTGTTTGCCAGTTGACTTTCGAGTTTCCGCAGCGCTTCAGCGAGTTCGCTTAGAATGATCTTATCCGGCGAGACCGTGCGCAGCTGTTTGGCGAGACCGATCTTCGAAAGGGTCCATATAATCCATTTCGTCGGGTCAATGTGCCAAGGCTTTACACCGTTGCGATAGTCATGCTGAAACTCGTGATGGTAATTATGGTACCCTTCTCCCAAGGTGATAATCGCCATCAGCCACGAGTCCCGAGCGCTGCATTTAGAAGAATACGGTTGCGAACCAATATAATGACAGAGGGAATTGATACAGAAAGTACAATGCTGAAGAACGACTACGCGCAGCACCCCTGCAAGCAAGAGGGCTCCCAGTGCCGATCTCCACCCACCCCAGACAAAAGCGATCACGGTCGGAAACACAAAGGCCGTTATGAAAGCAATGACATGGATATAGCGATGCTGCCAGACGAGAAGCGGATCCTTCTTCAGATCGGCGACGTTATCCAAAGTGGTTTCCGGTCTCAGCTTGAACATTAACCACCCGATATGCGCGAAAAACAGGCCCTTAGAGATACTATAAGGGTCTTCGTCGTGATCGACGTGTTTATGATGATGCCGGTGTTCCGACGCCCACCAAAGGACGGAACTCTCAAATGCGCCAGCTCCAAAGATGACTACAAATAAGCGCAGCAGCCAATTCGCTCGGAAAGCCAGATGCGAGAATAGTCGATGGTACCCTAACGTAATCGAAAAGCCGCAGGCAAAAAGCATGAAGAAAAATAAGACAATTTGAAACCAGTCGATCCCGAAAAAATAAAGATACAAAGGTACGGCCGTTATTGAGAGAAACAGAGTACCAATTAGAAATGAACTAATGAGCCAGTTGACTCTTCTGAAAGGAAATTGGGAAAACATGTTCAATGGAATGAAACCCGCATTTTCATCTTCGCCAGGCTGATGCGGTTACCGGTAACGGCCATGGACTTCAGGTTTGAAAATGAAGGGCTTGAGACTCAGCTCAATCGGGTAGGACGTAAAGCGACGGTTTGCGTCGAACTGCGTGTACGCTGAACTGGTCCATAACCTCCTGAAAAATACGGCTTTTGCTTAAGCCATGGTCGGGACCAGCCAAACGCTCGCATCCCGTATCACTGATGATCAGAAGGCTACCGGTGCGCTTGTAAACGCTAAAAGTCCGCTCCTGGCCGGTGCTGTCATCGATGCCGATTAATTCTCCCCATAGCACTTGGGTGCAACCGCTCGTTTCGTCAGAATGGCTTCTACCTGTTTTCATTGAAGAAAAAGAAAACCGCAGCTAAACCCGAATTAGCGGCGGCGACGCTGAAAAGTGCCGCCGCCGCGGTCATCGTTCTTCGGACGCGCCTCGTTCACAGTCAAATTGCGACCGTCGATGGAGTGACCCTCCAGCGCGTTGATAGCAGCTTCGCCTTCGTGGCGATTCCCCATAGTGACGAATCCAAAACCGCGGGATTGGCCGGTCATACGGTCGGTTACGATATGAACGTCAGTGACGGTGCCATGAGCTGAGAACAAATCGCGCAATGCGCTCTCGCTCGTGGAGAAGGAAAGATTACCTACGTATAGTTTCATAATGTTTTCGAAGGTAATCACGGAGCTCGTTCCCCAGCGTCGGGTTTCGCCCCATCAAAAAGGCTAAGATGCCCATTTTGAAAACCCTCCGGCGAACAACTGAGAACAATCGAAGGACCGAACCTCGATCAGATTTGACAAATAGCAATGAAAGCTTCTCGCGGAGACCAGGCTCCGCGGCTTAGCCACTTTCCTGATCGCACCGCTCCAGCAAATAGCAGACGGGGGTTCAGAAGGGAGAGGTGACAATCGGTAGGGATGAGCTCCTGCTCATCCGTGGTTCAGAGCGGAAAGGGAGGCCGATCTCAAGACGGATAAGCGGGAGCTCATCCCTACCGGCAGCCTTCCCACGGCCACGGGACGAGGCCAAAGGGGCGGCCACCTCCAGATCCGACCGGGCGTTGGCGAGTCTAAAACCTCGGCCGCCTTTTAACCTTTGGAGCCCGGATTTTTTTGTCTTGCGTCCCAACCTTTATCTAGGAGCTCTTGGATTGGGGCTGGCCTTTTGACAACCCAGGCGCGGCAGGCATCGTCAGCCACCAAGCTAGGTTCGCCAAGCGACTCAAGGTTTTTGACCTTTCCTTTGGTAACGGACATCAAGCTCATCTGATGATCGGGTTTGTTCGAATGCTCGGCGCCCGTGGTTTCTACGGCTACTTCGTAGGCTCTTGTTTCGAGGCTGACTTTTCGCGCGTTAAGCTCGGCAGCAGCACTGTCCGGGATTTCAATCATTAGGACGAAACGTGGCGAATTAGGACGAAGACCTCTTGAGAATTCAACCCGCATGAGCGTGGACATTGTTCAACGACCGTCGTCCAGCGTCGCCGCGGACGCAAATGGGGAACAACCTTCGTCATTGCAGGGAGGCCAAAGTGGGGACAGGACAAGTGATTGCCCCCTCTTCAGTGATTAGCGGCGCCGCTTGCGCCCATCGCTATCAGCGAGTCGGATTGCGGCTTGTACCCGGTCCGGTGAAATAGGCGAAGGTTCGTTGTGGACGGTCTCTCCCACAGCGCAAGCCGCTTCAGCGCTCTCGTTTCGATTTCACCGTGGTTGAAGAGGGAAGCACGGCGCCCGGTTCGCGATCGCATCAGTTCAAGCTCCGCGTTTTTTGCGGTAGAGGAGTTGGCGTCTCGGCGGGCTGGCGCTGGACTTGGGTCTGCGCATCTTCGCTCGGATAAGTGACTTTTGTGCCGTTGACTTTAGCGAAAGGAGTCAGCGTATGTACCTCGCGTCGAGTGAGGCTCATGATGTGTTCTGATAAAACGCCATGAGCTAATAGTGCGTCAGCAATCAACGAGCGGTGACAGCGCCAAGGCAGAGCTTCAGCACACATCAGTGCGATGCGATCTGCTTCCGTGAGGTCAATTAGGACTTGAAGGCTCATCTCAAAGTCCGGTGTCTGCATATAGTCTGCATAGCCTCGGAACGAGGCGTTTCGCCATCCCATATTGACCGAATCGGGAAGCCCGTGCCGCAGCCCACCGAGCCCTGGCAGATGAACATATTCGATCCCGGCCTTCTTCAACGATTTCGGCAATGAAGTCTTGTTGAACTGCGGGTTATGTCTGGAGCGAGGCACCGTTCGGACGTCCGCCACACGTGTCACTTGATGTGCTTGCAGCAAAGAGATGAACTCCTCGATGCTGCGAGTTGAATGACCAATCGTGAGCACCGTCTGCATTTCTCACAAATGTACACGAATCCAACATCGTGCGCTCAGCCTAGCTGTTGTCTGGTTAAAGACATGACCCATCCCTCCCGCTTGTAACGCCTCAATTTACAATACAGAAACATCACGAAGGACACTAACACGGGACTTTTGAACAGGCGCCCGCAGAGGACACGGAGGACAATCTTAAATCATTCCTTGCCAGCGCCTGTAAATCCCGTACCTCTGCGACCTCCCTTTACCATTCGGCTGAGCTCAGGTCGAAGCCTCCTGTGTAAGTTCATCTTTGTCTTATACCTTTGCGCCTTTGCGTGAGTTTTTCCGTCTCCCTCTTTGTGACCTTTGTGATCTTTCCGTATTGTGATTTTAGGTTTTACGAGCGGGAAGAATTAGGGGCAACTTCGAGATTCAGTGCTTGGTGAGAGCCTGAAGGCATTCCCTTAGTACCCGGTTTTGAGGAGCCCTCCCTGGCGGATTTTTCATCACAAATCATTCTTTTCGAGTATCGTAGCAGCGCTCGCCTGGAAAACGGCCAGCCAGGATTGCGGCGGTGCGTGCGAATATTGCGGGTTTCTCGAAAATTATTCAAACTGACAGAACGACAGGCAAAATGAAGACTCTGATTCCAACGTTGTGCGGCGCAATACTCTTGGCATTCGCATCCTTTACTAAAGCCGGAGCGGGCGAGACAGATCCGGCTTTTAACCAATTCATTCAAGAGATCAAGGCCATTTACACTCGTCACCCGGGGCAGGCGCTTTCAGAGATGGAATCCGCTGAAGTGTATAGATTGATGAGCGCTGAAATCGATCGCGAAGCACACCTGGATCATCCTGGTTTTGATAACCTCGCGAGTGACAAGCAGGAAAGCATCAGGATGGAGGAATTCAACAAAGTCAGAAAGGCACTGGCCGACCTGCAAGCAAAGGGAATTTTACCCTCGGCGATCAAAAACTAGATTAGTCTCCTGAGATTCCTAGGGCAATGGAATAGAAGCCCAGCTTCTGCATTAACAATCTATCTACTTCGAGGAGCCTACCGGCGATAGAAACCACACCGCTTTCGCAACTGAAAGGATAACCGCGTAAACCGCGCATAACTCCGAACTCGCGAAATCACTGAGGCGAGGAAAAGCAAAGGAGCAGAAAGCGACGACCAGAAGGACCGCCTGCACGCCCATCATAAAGCCGAGCCAGCGACGAAGAGGCGGGCTGCTCGCGATAAGCCAAGCGTAAATCGCCAGCCCGAACGGAAGGATCAAAGTCACAAGTACTTCCAACACGATATCGAAATCGTACGCGGTAGAATAATTCCGCGTCCGAAGGTCGAGGCCAGCTGACTCTTCCAGGACGTTTCGGCAGGTGAGGAAAAGCGTGCCCGAAACCAACAGGTAAAAGCCCAGCTCGGCCCACATCGGCCTAAGGTCGCGAAGACGTCGATACAGGACCCAATACACAATAATGCAAATGATCGGATCGACAATGATGATGGAAACCCGGTTTCCGGTTGCTGGCGTACCCGGCAAGAACAGCAAAGTCAGACATACGAACGCGTCAACGAGCGAGGCGACGCAACCAACCATATCAGCCCAAGTGCGTTCAGATCCTACAGCCAAATGAGACGCTCTCATTTCACACCACTTAGATCCTCGCCTCGAATACTACTACAAATCCGGGCGAAAAGGCAACCCCCGAGGCTAAGGCAGAAGAAGCTGGAATGTGACAGGATAGTAATCCCCACCAGCCCTAACCTCCCTTGGATTCTGAAATAATTGACGTGTGCCTTCCTTTGGATCCTCCTAATTTGCCGTTCCCCTTTTCGCTCTGGCGCTGCGTTTCATGATTGGTTAGGGTCTTTAATAATGAAGACGATCACCCGCTTTATCTTGCTCGCGATAGTACTGGTGGGCGTTAGTGCCTGTTGGAGTACTTCTGTGACCAAGATCGGGACTGGGACTTACGCACCGTTAGCCGAAGGCAAGGACGTCACCATTTTTACCGCCGAAAGCGAAGTTAAACAACCTTTCGCGGTGGTCGGAATCATTTCCTACGAGGGTCCGGGTAAGAACGACAAGTTAGATTTTGGCGCCGCCACGGAACCATTGAAAGAGAAAGCCAGGGCCTTGGGAGGCAACGGAATCATAATCGATAGATTTGGCCCACTTAAGTCCGGGCTCACGTCGACGCGAATTTCCGTCCGGGCCAGAGCGATTCACCTGATTTAGACAAAAGAAATCTCACGCAAAGGAAAGACGGAGGTAAACCGCAGATAACGGAGGTAATCACAATACGGAAAGATCACAAAGGACACTAAGACAGAACCTTTGAACAGGAGCCCGCAGAAGACACGGAGGACAATCTTAAATCATTCCTTGCCAGCCCCTGCGAATCCCTTACCGCTGCGACCTCCCTTTACCATTCGGCTGAGCTCAGGTCGAAGCCTCCTGTTTAAATCCATCTTTGTTTTATACCTTTGCGCCTTTGCGGCCTTGGCCAACGTACCTAAAGGGGGAGATGGGGCGACTTGTCCTCCATAGCTTTAGCGACGGAGGAAGTCTGCTTTGCGCGAGATTTTTCTGTCTCTGTCGTTTCCGTATTCTGAATGTTTGCGCCGTTAAAGAAAACCGCTTAGGAAGGACGCATGGATACCAGAACTGGCGTGACTCGGCGAGAGTTCTTGCGCCGTTCTTTAATCACTGCGGCGGGACTGGCGACGGGCGTTTCCGCTGCTACGGTTTCTTCCGAGCAGACTTCATCGAGTGAATCACTCCGCCTGGTTTTCGCTACCGATATCCACCTTATGCAGAACGACGCCTTACGTTCAGAAGAAGGCCTGGCTGCGGCGGTGGAGGCAATTAGGGCGTTGCAGCCACGACCAGACCTGATGGTTTGCGGCGGTGATCTGACAGATCCGTCACCAAACCTCAACTATCCTGCAGCGAACAAACTGCTCAATCGCTTCTTGGGTATTTGGACACGACTCCACCCGATCGAAACGCACTATGTTTTCGGGAATCACGACTTCGTTGGCACAAAGAATCCGCTGGTTTCTCGATACGATTCGCGGTTCGGGAAAGGTCTGTTTGAAAAACGCCTCGGTCTACCCAGGCTCTATTACTCTTTCGAAAAGCGGGGCTGGCGCTTTATAATCCTCGACGATGTCTGCCTAAATCCGGAGGGTGACTATTACGCCGAGTATAAGGCGGACCAGCTCGATTTTGTCCAAAGCGAACTAAAGGCCCACAAAGAAAAACCCACTGTCCTTGTTAACCACATCCCGACGTTTTCCGTTTTCGGGAAATTGGTAGGGTTTGCTAGATTTGTAGCGACGGATTTCAAGCGCCGGCCTTCGCTGGTGTCGAGAAATGGCCAGAATCTGGCAAATGTGATTCGCAATTCTGGGGCGAACGTGAAGCTGGTGCTCGCCGGACATCTTCACCATCAAGAGCGGTTGGAGATCGACGGCGTCTCTTACCTCAATGGAGGCGCGATTTGTGGTAACTGGTGGAAAGGGCCGATGATGGGCTGTCCGGAAGGATTCAATGTGATCGATCTGCGCTCAGATGGTTCATTCAAAATCGCTTATAAGACGTATGGTTGGAGAGCAGGCTGACGCGGGACCTCAATTCACAAGACGGAAAGATCTCAAAGGCCGCGGAGGACACTGAGACAGAACTTTTGAACAGGAGCCCGCAGAGGCCACGGAGGACAATCTTAAATCATTCCTTGCCAGCGCCTGTAAATCTCTTGGCTCTGCGACCTCCCTTCCTCCTGTTTAAATGTGTCTTTGTCTTATGCCTTTGCGTCCCTAGACATAGTCCGGAGCCCGTCTGTCTTCGTGTCCTCTTGGCCGACGAAGCTAAAGGGGGAGATGGGGCGAAGTCTGCTTATGATCTTTGTGTATTGTGGTATCCGATCCGTCTTTTCTTTGCGGCTTGGCGTGAGATTTTTCCATCTATGCGCGACCGACCAATTCCCCGCTTTGTTCGGCTATCTATTCCGCTGCTTTGCTGGCTAAGCCTTGCTCTAACCCTCGCATTTATCCCTCAGGCGAATGCTCAAAATTGCGGCGAAAAGGGTATCGCGGTTCAAGTGCTTGGGTCCGGTGGACCTGAGTTGCAAGATAAGAGGGCTTCCAGCAGTTATCTGGTATGGCAGGACGGGCAGGCCCGGGTTTTAATCGATGCGGGTGGGGGTAGCGCTCTTCGGTTCGGTGAGAGCGGCGCGAAAATGTCGCAACTCGATGTGATGTTGTTTAGCCATCTGCATGTGGATCATAGCGCCGATTTTCCTTCGCTGATGTTCTCCTCCTGGTTTGAACAACGTAATCGGCCTTTACCCGTCTATGGACCGGACGGGAACAATTACTTTCCGTCTACCGTCGATTTCGTGCATGCGTTCTTTAATAGTCGGAACGGCATTTACCGTTATCTGAGCGTCCTCCTGGTTGCGCAAGAGAACGGCGGTTACGAGTTACAGCCTCACAATATCGCGGGCGATCCATCTTCGGTTGCGTTTCAAGGTGAACATTTGTCTACGTACGCTGCGCGGGTCATCCATGGCGGGGTACCGGCTTTAGCCTGGCGCATCGAGATCGGCGGTAAGACGGTTGTCTTTAGCGGCGATACTAACGGCGAGGGCGACGATCTGGTTCGTCTGGCCAAAGACGCAGATTTGTTCGTAGCCCATAACGCGGTGCCGGAGGGGGCTACCGGGGTTGAACGGCGCTTGCATATGCCACCTTCAGTGATCGGCCAAATCGCTCAGGAGGCCCACGTGAAAAAACTGGTGTTGTCTCACCGAATGCTGCGCACGTTAGGCAAAGAAACAGAGACCCTATCCGAAATCAGGAAGAGTTTCGCCGGTCCAGTTACCTTTGCGAATGATCTGGATTGTTTCCTGGTAGAGTAGGACGAAGGACTTCAAGGACTAGCAATACGGAAAGATCACAGAGGACACAAAGACAGAAAAAATCTCACGCCAAGGCCGCAAAGGCGCAAAGGGAAGAGGGTGAAAGATGATAAGTGAAACGTGAAAGGTAAAAGAGGCGCGAAGCGCTCAGAACTTGCGAAGCACTGAAAAGAACCTAGTCCCGGGGCCGCGGCGTGAAGTCCTAGGTTACGCGTCAAAAAACGCGTCGAACGCCGTAAGCGCGGCAGGAATCAGTCTCGCAGTGGCCAGACGCTTCGCTCTCGAACTTGTGGCAGATCTCATCAGCAAAGAAACATTACTTAACAATTTGCCGGTTTTGTGGTACGTTTAAGCCCCGTGAAGGTTGGTTTGTTCACGTGGAATCCGGTTCCTGGCGAGGAACAGGAAGACAAGCGTTTCTTGTGTTGTTACGCTGGCCGAACGGCCCAAGTAAAGAGTGATCCCAAAGGGTGGAGCCTGCGCTGGCAATGCCTTACCCGTATTGCCCCAGAC
>JAFAHI010000510.1 GCA_019237325.1 Verrucomicrobiota bacterium
TTTCCCTAGATGATATCCGTAACTTTCGGCAGCTGCATAGCAAGACGCCAGGCCATCCCGAGTTCGGGGAAACCCCCGGCGTCGAGGCGACCACTGGTCCGCTCGGTCAAGGAGTCGGCAATTCAGTTGGAATGGCGGTATCGGCCAAAATGGCGGAGGCGCGTTTCAATACGGCGGATCACACCATTTTTGATCATAAGATCGTCTGTCTGGCCGGCGATGGCTGTCTGCAGGAAGGGATTGCTGCCGAAGCCGCCGCTTTCGCCGGCCATTACAAGCTGGACAATCTGATCCTGATCTATGATTCGAACCTCGTCACGCTCGATGCCATGGCCGAGATGAGCCAAAGCGAGAATACGGCGCAACGTTTCCAAGCCTATGGCTATGACGTTTACGAGGTCGACGGCCAGAACATGGAGGAATTCTTGGCCGTTTTCGAGAAAGCAAAAGCGGCGAAGTCCGGCCGGCCACAGTTTATCGTGGCTCATACCATCATCGGTAAAGGCATCCCGGAGGTAGCAGGAACGAATAAAGCCCACGGCGAGGCCGGCGTGAAGTTCATCGACGCCGATCGAAAGGCCTTGGGGTTACCGGACGAAAAATTCTACGTTTCGAAGGAAGTTCGAGCTTATTTCGCGGACCATCGAGTTCAGTTGAAGAAGGCTTACGACGCTTGGCAGGAGACTTTTGCCGCTTGGCGGAAGGCGAATTCGGGACTGGCCGAACTCCTGGACAACGGACTGCAACACCGGATTCCAAAGGATCTACTGAACCAAATTCCGGCCTTCGACAAGGAAGCAAAACTCGCGACTCGAAAAGCCGGGAGCGAGGTCCTGCAGCCGCTGGCGAAAGCGCTGCCCTTACTGATTGGCGGAAGCGCCGACTTATATGGTTCTACCCTGAACTACATTCAGTCGGACAAGGACTTTAATGCCAACAACCGCTCGGGCAGAAATATTCGCTTCGGTATACGGGAACACGGCATGTGCGCCATTTTGAACGGGATGGCCTACCACGGGCTGTTCCGGCCGTCGGGCGCGACGTTTTTAGTGTTTGCTGATTATTGCCGCGCATCCATCCGTTTGGCGGCGTTGGCCAAGCTGCCGGTTATCTACATTTTCACCCATGACTCTGTTGGAGTGGGCGAGGATGGTCCGACCCATGAGCCGATCGAGACGGTGAGCGCGTTGCGGCTCTTACCGAACCTGGACGTGATGCGTCCCGCTGATCCGGAAGAAACGGCCGGAGCGTTCGTTGGCGCTTTGGAGAGAACCGACGGCCCCACCCTTCTGGCGCTGAGCCGGCAGACCTTGCCTAACCTTTCCGAAGCTACCGTCGAAACGCGGCGGAACGGGGCCTTGAAGGGCGCTTATATTCTCCATCGAGAAACCGGTCCCCTGCAGGCGGTCATTATTGCGAGTGGTTCAGAGGTGCAGCACGCGGTAGCGGCAGCTAAACAGCTTGGGACCGGAATACGAGTTGTTTCGGCGCCTTGCTTGGAGCGGTTCGACCGGCAAGACGCCAGTTATCGCGAAGAAGTCTTGCCATCCGCTTGCCGCAAGCGGGTCTCGATCGAGGCTGGGGTTACCGAATTCTGGTATAAGTACATTGGGATTGATGGTAAGCCGATCGGCATCGACCGATTCGGATTAAGCGCCCCTGGCGGCACCGTGATGAAGGAGCTTGGTATCACTGCGGAACATGTGGTCGAGGCGGTTAAGAGCCTTTTAGGCTAGGAGTAAAAAACGTGTGTAAGGGCAGGGCGGCATCAAGCCGCGTCCCTGGAGGGGAGCCGCTTTGGCGCGAGTCTTAAAATCCGACGGTGTTTGTCTTATCGTGGGCCCGATTTAAAAGCGTGAAAGCGGGCGGCTCCCGAAAACGTTTCCACGCGTTGCAGGTCCATTCCCGCGGCACACCGTGTAAAGGCGGACCCATACACGACCTTGGGCCAAACGTCGCGCTGGGTCATTTGCGGGAGCCGCCTGCTTTCGCACGGTCTAGACTGGTACGCCTTGAGACGAATGTAGCGAGGTCATCGGGCACGCGCCAAAGCGGCTCCCCTCCAAGCATCGCCTACCCGAGGGCGTCAACGCTACCGCATCGGCCATCACGCGGCATTAACGTAAATCTTGCTAAATGTCTATAGAGATATAGACATTACCGAATGACTGATGCCGTCTTGTTGTCGGTAGAAGAGATTAAGGCGCTCTCGAGGGAGTTTGAAACGGCGTCCCCGGGCCAGGTGCTCCAGTGGGCTGCCCAAGCCTTTGGTTCCCGAGTCGCATTCGGAACCAGCTTTCAAGGGGCTGGCCTGGTTGCGATTCATCACGCCGTCTCTCTGGGTTTGTCGATTCCTGTGTTCACTATTGACACGGGTCTTCTTTTCCAGGAAACTCTGGCCCTCAAACTTCGGCTGGAACAATTTTTTGGAATTGAGATCGAAACCCTGACTCCGGAAATGAGTGTAAGCGAGCAGGGGGCGGAGTTCGGCCCCAATTTATGGGATAAGAACCCAGATCTTTGTTGTACGCTACGAAAAGTGTTCCCTTTACAAAAGAAGCTTTCAACCCTCGACGCCTGGATTACCGGCGTTAGAAGGGAGCAATCCGGCACTCGGGCGAAGACACAAACGCTCGAAATTTACGAATTTGATCGATTGCGCAGTAAACAAATAGTTAAGGTGAATCCGCTGGCGACGTGGAGCTCGCAGCAGGTTTGGGATTACATCCGTGATCACGGCATTCCCTATAATCCCCTGAAGGATAGAGGGTTTCGGAGCATCGGCTGTTATCCCTGCACCCGTGCTGTAATCAGCGGTGAAGATGAGCGGGCGGGGCGTTGGACCGGGTTTGAGAAGACGGAATGTGGCATTCACACATTCCTGGGAGAGAACATATGACTGGGGCGAAGTACCGACATTTAGACGCTTTGGAAAACCAGAGCGTGTACATTTTGCGTGAGGCCCATCGCAAGTTTAAGCGGCTGGCGATGCTTTGGAGTATTGGAAAGGATTCGTCGGTTTTGTTGTGGCTGGCTCGCAAAGCGTTCTTTGGTCACGTGCCGATGCCGTGTGTCCACGTTGATACGAGCTACAAAATCCCCGAGATGATCCAATTTAGGGATGAGAAGGTGCGCGAGTGGAAGATTGATCTCATCGTTGGCCAGAACAAAGCGGCGCTCGCTGCCGGCAAGACTTTTCCAAACGGCGCACTTACGCGGGTCGAGTGCTGCGGGCTTTTAAAAAAGGATGCGCTTCAGCAAGTGATCGAAGAGAAGGACTATCAAGCGGTAATCGTCGGAATCCGCCGCGATGAAGAAGGGACCCGAGCTAAGGAGCGTTACTTCTCGCCGCGCGATCGCAATTTCGAGTGGAATTTCAAGGACCAGCCTCCGGAACTTTGGGACCAATTTAAAACGGATTTTGATCCAGGAACCCACATTCGGATACATCCACTCCTGCACTGGACCGAGATGAATGTTTGGGAGTATATCGAACGGGAGAAGATACCGATCGTTGATTTGTATTTTGCAAAGGATGGATTTCGTTACCGTAGCCTTGGCTGTGCCCCCTGCACTAAGCCAGTCCCCTCGCAAGCAACTACGGTGGCGGAAATCATAGAGGAACTAAGAGAAACCAAGGTGTCAGAAAGAAGCACGCGAGCTCAGGACCAGGAGTCGGAAGATGCATTCGAACGCCTGCGAGCGAGCGGCTATATGTGATACCGACACAACGGCGATGGAAGGGTGCACCAGAACCGAACAAACGGGGAGAAAAATTAAGCTTGCGAACAAATGTCACTGCAAACTCTGAGGTAGGTCTCTCTTCCGAGAGACTTTCGGTCGCTGACTCGCTTGATGAGGCTTTTTTATCATCAGAGCATCGAGCCTTAAGAGTAGTCATCGTCGGTCACGTCGATCACGGAAAATCAACCTTGGTCGGACGTCTGTTATATGAGACCGGATCCCTGCCGGATGGGAAATTCGAGCAGATCCAAACTGTCTGCCGCCGTCGCGGGATGCAGTTCGAATGGGCGTTTCTTATGGATGCGCTCCAAGCGGAGCGGGACCAGAATATCACGATC
>JAFAHI010000168.1 GCA_019237325.1 Verrucomicrobiota bacterium
GGGGTTGAGCAGATAGGAGAGCGCTTGCAAGAGCGCGAAACCGACGATGAGGAGAAATGCGATACCCAGGCCGAGGTCTCGCAGGAAATACAGCGGACGCGCCCAGCTTCCACCGACGAGATCAGACAAGCGGATGCTTCGGCGGCTCAATCCCCACCAGATAAACGCGACCATTGTCCACTCCATCAGGATGACGATCGAATAGGTGACAACGTGACCGTTCGCCAAGCCGAGGTGGGCGCTAATGAAAGAAATGCCGAGCAACCAGACCAGCAGGACAGCGGTGTGCCAAGCCGGTGCGACGCTGGAGTTAGGAGATTCCGAGGGAGGAGCGGCGGAGAGTGAGCTAGTGGAACTCATGATGATGCGGGCGTTACTTTTTCTAATTGTATCGAAAAAGGCAAGGAACTTACGACTGGAGAATGAAGAAGCTCGGAAAGGGCGTGGTAGTCCGCGCTCAGGCTTCGACCTGAGCTCAGCCGGACGGTCACAAAGACGGAAGACAGAAAAATGTCACGCAAAGAGAAGACGGATTTTTGAACAGGAGCTAACAGAGGCAAGGGAGAGTTTCTCCCTTAGCTCCGTTTAAAGTTTCTGTGCTCGGAAGTTCTGAGACATAGAAGAACCACAGAAAGAATGAAAAACAGCGGTCTCCGTTTTTCCTCGGTTCCCTCCGGTTTAAATCCGCCTTTGTCTTAATCCTTTGCGCCTTTGCGTGAGATTTTTCTGTCCGCTGTCTTTGTGACCGTTTGGCTGGGCTCAGGTCGAAGCCTTTGTGATCTTCCGATCTTTCACTTTGCTGCCCTCAGGACTTCGCGGAGTAGCAGGGCCACGGCCGGGTATCTTTTCAGATGGTCTTTTTTGTAGAAGACGTTCTGGGTGAACGTCGGTACAGGCGGGGCGATCGCTTGGGCGACAACTCCCGGTTGGTCCAGCGGTTGATCCTGAGGTAATGTTAGCAGCGAAATCCCGAGGCCAGAAGAAACCAGATCCAACGCGGTTTGCGGTCGCTCGGTGGTTCGGACTACCCTGGGTGTGAATCCCGCTTGGATACACTCATTTTGTATCCACTGGAGGTAACCAGTGAATTCGGATGTGCTGATCAAGATAAACGGCTCATTCGCCAGTGAGTTGAGCGGGATCGGCCGTTTTGGAGAGATTTTCGCGTGACCCTTAGGCAGAATCGCCCACATCTGATGTTGGGAAACAGGTCGGCCTTCAACGCCTTCAGGTGCATGGGTAACGAGGAATTTGGCAAAACCGAGATGCAGACGGTTGTTGTCCAGCGCTTGGATCTGGTCCAGCGGCGCCATCTCTTTGAGATCGATTTCCAGCCCCGGATATTTTTGGCGAAGGTTTCGAAACAAAGGGAAAAAGAATTTCGGAGCGATCCAGGAAACGTAACCGACGGCAATGTACCCAGTTTGACCATTGGCGGCCCGCTTGGTGACTTCTTTCAGGTGCTCGGCTTCGCCGAGCAGCTTCCTGGCTTCCTTCAGCAACGCTTCGCCTGAGGCGGTGAGGGTGAGATTGCGCGTCTGCCGGTCCAGTAAACTGCAACCGAGTTCCTGTTCCAGGTCACGGATCTGACGGCTTAACGCGGGTTGCGCGATCCGCAGTCTATTGGCGGCGCGAGTAAAATGACGCTCTTCCGCGACGGCGACAAAGTAGCGGAGATGTCTCAGCTCCACGCTCATCGATAACTGAAAAGCATGAAAAGGCAACCTAGGAAGTCTTGGAAGGTACCAACCGTTTCGTCCAGGTTGGCGCGTTGGAAGTTACTTATGAATCTCAAAAATCAACGGGTTGTTATTATTGGGGGCACGGCTGGGATCGGATTCGCCGTAGCAAAGTTGGCTCTCGAAGAAGGAGCATCGGTACTGGTTGCATCCGGGACTCAGCAAAGAGTGGAGCTAGCAGTTAAACAGCTTGGCGCCGAAGCCGAGGGCCGCGTATTAAACGTTTTGCAGGAAGACCGAGTCGATGAATTCTTCCAAGCGGCGGACGAATTCGACCATTTGGTGTATACCGCCGGAGACATGCTAGCCATTGCCCAAGCGGGAACTCTTAGTCTGAAAGATGCTAAACAACGGTTTGATGTGCGCTATTGGGGCGCATACCTGGCGGTGAAATACGGCCAGCAGAAAATTCGGAAAGAAGGTTCAATTGTTTTGAGTTCCGGGATTGCCAGTCGGCGGCCGATGAAGGGCTGGAGTCTCGGCGCCAGTGTCACTGGAGCGATGGAATCGTTTACCCGAGCGCTGGCGATCGATCTGGCGCCGATCCGGGTCAACCTGGTATCGCCCGGCGCGGTGCGCACCGAGCTCTGGGATTTTGTACCGGAGCAAGAGCGCAACGCGTTATATCGCGAGATTGGGGAACGCCTGCCAGTCGGTCGGATAGGAGAGCCGAGCGAAGTGGCGGAAGCCTATATTTATTTGATGAAAAACCAGTTCAGCACAGGAAGCATCGTGGTGACGGACGGCGGCGGCGTCCTGGTGTAGCGGCGAGCAGTATAGGGAGCGTTTCGCACCGAATGATTGCGAGAGCTCTGAGAAACTTCCGCCACGGAGACGGTTGCCGTGCGAGGCCAGGACCCGGCATACGGACCACAGACTGTCGATTGCGTAATTATGCGGATTGCAGCGAGCTTGATTGCAACCTAAGCTTGTTCCCCCTGGGTGAAAATGGGTTCGCGATTAACCTAGTAGAAGCAATTCCGTCTTATGGAACGAGTCTCTTTGCTCAGTCGTGGTCGCTTCGCGCTCCGATCCTGGCCTTTACTAAGGCAAATACTGACAACTGCCGGTCTGACGATTCCAATTCTGTTCGCGAGTGTCAATGCCGAGCCGTTAAATCCCGAGTCTGTACCACTTTGGATGCGCTACCCGGCTATATCACCCGATGGGAAAAATATAGCTTTCAGTTTTGAAGGTCACCTTTTTGTGGTCGCTTCTACCGGTGGGACCGCGCAGCCGCTCACGGCCGGTCCCTCACACGATACTGCCCCGGCTTGGTCGCCGGACAGCAAATTGATCGCCTTCGCTTCTGATCGGTACGGTCACTACAATGTTTTCTTAACCAACATTGCAGGGGGTTCTACTCGGCGCCTTACTTCTTACTCCACTGACGAGATACCGACCGGGTTTACACCAGATGGGAAATATGTCGTCTTCAGTGCCCACCGGATGCAAGCGGTAAAAAGCTCTCAACTTCCAATGGGCACGCTTGTTGAGGAGGCGATCCCAACTGCAGCGTTGCCGGAACTTTACAGGGTTTCTATCGAAGAAGGCCATGAACCGGAAATGATTCTTACAACGGCCGCTCTCAGCGCTCAATTTGACCGGGCGGGAGAACGCCTCTTGTACGAAGACAACAAGAGTTACGAAAACCTCTGGCGTAAACATAATACTTCCTCGTTGGCGCACGATATTTGGCTCTTTGATAAACGCTCTGGTCATCACGCCAAACTAACCAGCTACCCCTGTGAAAATAGAAATCCGGTTTGGGCGCCAGATGAGAACTCTCTTTTCTATCTATCGGAGCAGAGCGGATCATTTAACGTTTGGAAACTTGCTATTGGGGGAGCCGGAAATTCAGCGCCTCAGCAAATCACTCACTTTGAAAAAAATCCGGTTCGCTTCCTTTCTATCGCCGCAAACGGCGATCTTTGCTTCGGTTACGACGGTGAAATTTACCTTTTGCCGCACGGGGCGACAGGTCCGGGCAAGGTCGGAATTCAAATTTCGGTCGCGGGGAACGCCGCTAGCACACAGCACCTTCACCTGAGCGACGGGGTCACGGAGATCGCCGTAAGTCCGAATGGAAAAGAGATCGCCTTCGTAGCTCGCGGCGATGTCTACGCGGTATCGATCGAACATGGCGATACCAAACGAATAACGAATACGCCAGGTCAGGAGCGGAACATCGCTTTCAACTCCGATGGGCGAAAGTTGGTGTTTGCGGCCGAGTACGACAACTCTTGGAGTCTCTACGAAGCCAGCATCGTTCAGTCGAAAGACAAAGAGCCTTATTTCTTCAATTCGACTATCATTGACGTACATCCAATTCTCGAAAACGGGCAGGAAAATATGCTGCCGAAATATTCGCCGAACGGTGAAGAAGTCGCCTACGTGGAAAACCGAGCAGCGATCAAAGTTATCAATTTGGCGTCGAAAGAGTCACGTCTCGTTCTTCCCGGTGATCGAAACTACTCCTACTCAGACGACGACCTGTGGTTTGGTTGGTCACCAGATGGTCAATGGATTCTAGTCCCGTTTCTGCAGACAGGCCGTTGGTCGTCCGAAGTAGGTATTGTCGATGCGAAGGGTAAACAGCCGATTATCAACCTTACCAAGAGTGGATATCAAAACATTCAACCGCTCTGGACTCAAGGCGGTAGGTCGATGATTTGGCTTTCCGAGAAGTACGGCTTACACGGAGACGACGGAAATGAAGGTGATCCTCAATATGACGTTTATGAAACCTTCTTTACGCAAGAAGCCCTGAATCGGTTTCGGTTATCGCCGGCGGAATTCGACATAGTAAAAGAGAACGAGGAAAAAGTAAAAAAGAAGGAGGATGAAGATAAGAATAAGGGAGGAACCGTTGCAGGGGCGAAAGCGGACGATGAAAACCCGGCGACAAAGATTAGCCCGGTCACGATTGAGTTAAACAGAATCGAAAGTCGAACCGTGCGGCTGACATTGGCGTCTAGTCGAATCGTCTATGCAGCTGTGAGCAAAGACGGAGAGCAACTAGTTTACCTGGCAAAGAGTGAAAGGTTTCGAAGTTTGGTTACTCAAACCGCGGACAAAAGAATTAAAGCGCCTGGCAGAAATTGAAAGCACCCCGAGCGAGTCTGTGCAATTCCCTCAGCAGCTCTTTTTGGGTGATGAAGACAAGAGCGCGTTCGTACTAGTCGATGGACGCATTAACAAAGTAGACTTAGCAACCGCAAAAACAGAGCCGCTCAAGTTTGATGCCGAGAAGGAGATCGACGGCATGGCAGAGCGGAAATATTTGTTCGAGCACATTTGGAGACAGATAAAAGAGAAGTTTTATGTCGCCGATATGCACGGTGTGGCTTGGAATTACTACAAGACAGTCTACGCCCGATTTCTTCCCTTTATTACTGACAATCGCGACTTTGCAGAAATGACCAGCGAAATGCTGGGAGAACTTAACGCCAGCCACACTGGCTGCTTTCAATGGGCAATTACCAGCGGAGATCAAACCGCGTCGCTGGGAGCTTTCTTCGATCGTAGCTATCCGGGACAGGGAATCAAAATTGAAGAAGTCATCGAGGAAGGACCTCTCATCCAAACAGACCCACCGCTTCAGGGGGGAATGATCATCGAGAAAATCGACAACCAGGGGATCGTGCCCGGTATGGATCTCAGTCCGCTCCTGAACTTCAAAACTGATAAGAGGGTCGCCCTGGCCATCTTCGATCCGGCTAAGAACGAGCGTTTCGTTGTGACGGTAAAGCCGATCGCTCAGCGTGAGGTCGATGCATTGCTTTACAAACGCTGGGTCAGGCAGCGCCGAGAATTGGCCGATAAGCTGAGCGATGGGCAGATCGGCTACATCCATGTCGGTCGAATGGTCGATCCTTCATTCCGGGAGGCACTGGCTGAAGCACTGGGGCGCCAAGTCGATAAAAAAGCTCTCGTCGTCGATACCCGATGGAATTCCGGTGGCCATATGCATGATGAACTGGCGACATTTCTCAGCGGAAGTGAGTACCTAAAATATGTGCCAAGGGGTCAAGTTCTGGGCTCCGAACCACTGCGGAAATGGTATCGAAAAACGGTCCTACTTATTAATGAGGGAAATTATTCTGACGGCTTAATTTTCCCGTGGGTCTACAAGCATCTTCGAATAGGAAAATTAATTGGTATGCCGGTGGCGAATAGCGGCTCGTTTGTATGGTGGGAAACCTTGCAGGACCCGACGCTCTTCTTTGGAATCCCTGAGGTGGGGCTTGAAGTCGGACCTGGCCAGTTTTTGGAAACGGCGCAGGTGGACCCCGATATTCGGGTGATGAACGATCCGGAAAGCACCGCTGAAGGACGGGATCCGCAACTTGAACGCGCTGTGGCAGAGCTGCTGAAAGGGGATTGATCGTCTAGGGTGGGAGAGAGCTGCTCAACGCTCGTGCTCTTTGTATCTTTGTGGTGAAATTCGGTTGTAATATGTTCTCGTGAACACTAGTCTCGCGTCCTGTGTCGGAAAGCGAGATCAAAGCGTTAAAGGTTCAGCTTGAACGATCTAAAGCGGCGCGATTGCGAGCCTGGTCGGTCTTACAGGGATTGCGCGACGCATTACAAGCCGCCGGCGTCATCATCCCGCCATCCAGCGAAAAGAGTTTTGCCCGGGAAGGCGAGTTCTTGGAACGGGCTTTGAAGAAAGCGTTGTTAGATCGGGAAGAAGCGCTGCGTGATCTGGCCACGGCCGCCCGCTGGGTCGATCGATCCGCGTTCGGACAACAATCCGATTTCGCGCAGGCGCACCAGGCGCTCTTGATCGCGCTGGAGAAAGCGGGGCGTTTTGTGTGACAGAAAATCTCACGCAAAGACGCAAAGGTAAGACAGAGATTGAATAGCCGCGAAAGAACGCAAAGAGCGCAAAGAAAGCCCTAAAAAATTTCAAGCGCAGAAAGATCCATCAGTAATAAAATGATTTTCAAGGGCAGCACGATGACCGGAGCCCAAGACCAAATCTGCGTAAATCTGCGGTTCTTGTTTTTTTTGCGTTCCTTGCGTTCTTTTGCGGCTATTCCGTATACGTTTTATCTTTGCGTCTTTGCGTGAGATTTTTCTTCGTGCGGGTGGCAAGCAATTCGTCGTTGTGCACGTTTCTGGACGGGTACACTCTACCAGCAGCTTAACTCATCAAACCTATATGAAACGCACCGCATCCGCAGTTTGGCATGGAGATTTGAAGAAGGGGCAGGGGACAGTATCCACGCAGAGTAACGTCCTGAACAAAACCCAGTATTCGTTTTCGACCCGATTCGAGAACGGTATCGGTACGAACCCGGAAGAGCTGATCGCAGCGGCACACGCTGGATGTTTTACTATGGCGCTATCAGCCTTTTTGGGCGGCGCCGGATTCACCGCGGAAGAACTCTCGACCGAAGCGACGCTGACCCTGGAGCAGGTTGACGGTAACTGGACTATCACCGCGGTGCATCTGGATTTGACCGGCCGTGTGCCGGGGCTTGATGCTGCTAAATTCGACGAAATCGCCGATCAGGCGAAAGCCGGTTGTCCGGTTTCCCGCGTGCTAAAAGCAGACATCACGTTGACGAAGAAGCTGGAAAGCTAAGCGGAGAAAACCATGGAGCGCTGCCTCGCTTGCGAGGCCGTGGTGAGCAGGGCCAAACCGTGCATCAGGCCTCAAATCTATCTATGCTTTATGGCGTGATCTGATTCTGTGGATATAACCAAGGTTGGACGGCTCTAAGAGGCATGCGCGGGCTTTTTTGGCTACTGTCGACAGCCAGGGCTCGAATGGTTCCGACCGACTCGGCCTCGCAAGCGAGGCAGCGCTCCACGGGTTCCCCTCATCTGCGTAAATCTGCGTCTGCCAAATGCCCCCGCGACATGGTTCCCATTCGCGTCTATTCGTGTCCATTCGCGGTTAGGTTTCCTCACGGCGTGGCTTGGGGCGAAGGTGTGGGCTCGGGCAGCATCCGGCGAGCATACATTAGTTCGAAAGGTTCGGGTCCGACGCTGATGTCACCGCGGAAAGGGTTGTCGAGCGCGCCCAACATGAAAATCAGGAGCCCTAAGAGTGCGGCAACCATTACCGTCATCCAAGAATGCATGCTTAGGCTTTTCATATCGAAAAACCAGGTTAAAGCGATACTGAGGAAGGCGCCGGCAAATACCACTGTCCATAACGGCGCCGCTAATCCTTGATGTACGCTCTGCAAGCGTCTGCCACGAAGGTCTGCTAGTAGGTTGAAGCTGGTATAGGCCTGACTACATAAGGCTTTTTGACCTTCGGTTTGCGGTTCGAACGCGGTCAGGTGCTTTTCAAATTCATTCAGGACCTTACCTTCGCTTTCCGGCACAATCCCTTTTCGTTGTAAAGGCCACGCTACATCCACCACTTGCCGAGTGTAGGTGCGGAGATCTGCTTGCAGTTGCGACTTGTAAGGTTCGGCAAACCCACTCACATCCCGGTAAAGGACACCGACTCTAGCTGCTTCCTGGCCGACCCGAGTCTCAACATCGGTATAATTTTGCCAGGTGGCCACCGCGAGCAGACCCAATGTGATTCCGTAAAACACGCAGACCGCCGCGAGATAGTAACCGACAACGTCGTTATGTGAGTGCTGGCTGCCGTGGACTCGGCGGACCCATTTCCGGGTGGCATAAACACCAGCCAGCGCGACCGCGACGGTGATGGCAATTGTCAGAACCGCAAAGAGCCAGGCAGGGAGATCGTAGACCCAGTAGAGGTTCATCGGCGGGTTTGCCGCAACCTTCTATCATTCCACCCCGCCGATTGTAGAGCACAAAGGCTCAAATCTCGTTTTTTTGCGGAGATCTGTGGAGCGCTGCCTCGCTTGCGAGGCCGATTCGGGTCGGAGACGCGTTTTGCGATCTACACATCATGCCACCAAGGATCGTTGAGACTTCCTTGGAATGGCCAGTCGTCCGGATGAGAAACGAGGCCGTGACATACAGGGTTGTTTCGGATGTACAACCATTTCACGTCATAACTGTCGCCATTTCTAAGTTGGTAGTCCCAGAAACTTCTTTGCCAAATGGGTTGGTCTTTTGCAAACGGCCAGAGGCGTGATATGTGCGCTTTCCATTTCGCGACCCACTGACTTAAGGGGTAGTCCTCAAGCTCGTTTTCAGCCGCAAAAAGATGAACGTGATCAGGCATAACGACATAGCGTCCGACGGTCCATTCGGGAGCATGAATCCAAGCATCAACGATCAGGTTGTGAATTTGATTGCAGGCGAGGATACGACGACGCCGAAAAGTGCATGCGGTGATGTGCAGAATAACGCTTAGGTTGCCGGCTGAGATAGTGACTTGACGGGAG
>JAFAHI010000342.1 GCA_019237325.1 Verrucomicrobiota bacterium
GATGGCCACGGCCGGAGCTCAGGTTAGAGAAACTACGTCTGGACCAACCGTTAAACAGTTCTCTGTTTTTCTGTTGAATAAGGTAGGGGCTCTTCTCGAAATTATTCGGTTGCTGAATGAGAGCCAGGTTCATGTTATCGGCCTGAATTCACAAGACTCAACCGACTCGGCCCTCGTCCGAATCATCGTGAGCGATCCGGAGGCGGTAGAACAGATTTTCGACCTGCATGAGGTCGCCTACAGCATCTCGGAGATTTTGGTGGTTGAGATGCGAGAGGTCGCAGTAGATCTGAAGAAACTGCTCTCGTGCCTTTTGATGGCCGAGGTCAACATTCAGGTTTGCTACCCGCTCTTGCTCCGTCCACACGGCCGTTCTGCACTTGCTCTGCACTTGGACGACACAGAATGCGCCCGATCCGTCCTCGGAGGCGGAGGTTTCACGATTCTGAATCAGACGGATCTTTCGCGGTAGGGCATCCCCGTAATCGTCCTCGTCGTCGTCCTCGTCCTCGATTTTGGTGACGCGTTCATACGACGTGCTATCGCCCAGCGCCTGGAGGGGAGCCGCTTTGGCACGTCTCCCGCCGTCCTCGCAACATTCGCCTCATCGCTGGTCCCGCCTAAAAAATATGAGAACAGGCGGCTCCCGGAAACGTCTCGGCGCGATGTATTCACCCGTGGCTTCGATTCGCTTACACCCGGCCGATAGAGCTGCATCATGTTGAGACGTTCGCGGGAGCCGCCTGTTTTCACGCGTTTCGGCCGTATTGGCGTTGAGACGAAAATCGCCGGGTGACCGGGCACATGCCAAAGCGGGTCCCCTCCAGGCGCTGGGCGATGGCACATCACATGAACGCGTCACCCTTTCGAGGACGAGGACGACGACGATTACGATTACGAGTGAGGCACGAAATCGCCCTACGCCGATTTCCGGCTATAACCCGGAAAAGTCACGATTGCCTCCTCGGATTCCTTCTCGCTGTCCGGCTCCAAATCGCTGAAGCCAATGCCGAGACGATGGTCCCGGTAGAGTGTAATCGCCACGTTTCGATTTACCCGGATGCATTGCTTGATCGCTTCCGGGTCTTTCTCGCAGAAAAGGACTGTCTTCCAGGAAAAGATATGCTTGGGCTTATGGAAATCGCTGTTCGCCACAAACGGCAACCGCTTTAGACCGATAGGATTGAAGATGTCATCCCGATTGGCGACTTCCCAGGCGTCGAGCAGTGGAGCGTATTGGTCGATATGCTCCCAAAAATAGAGCGTGTTCTTCCCCCAATGAGTCTTGAACTCATGCGGGTGAGAAGCGATCGCCAGAGCCCCCTGACTGTGAATCTCTGCGATGGTCCGGGTTATACTCAGGCCGGGATCGATTGGGCCTTTCAGGTCGACAGCCAATAGATGTGCCGAGGACCGCTTAGTCAGCCCATCTTTGTTGAACTCGAGACCGGCCATCAGGATCATCCGATACTTGTCGAGCGCCCTTTTCTTTTCTTTCTCGAGGATGTCGAAGTACTCAGGAACCAGATCCAGAGTCAG
This sequence comes from Verrucomicrobiota bacterium, assembly GCA_019237325.1. Classification (GTDB taxonomy): domain Bacteria; phylum Verrucomicrobiota; class Verrucomicrobiia; order Chthoniobacterales; family JAFAMB01; genus JAFAVN01. The sequence continues at coordinate 1,540 of JAFAHI010000342.1, forward strand.
CACCAGCCCGCTGAGGTTAGTGACCCTTCCAATCAGTTTTGTATAGTCGCAGATATGGTCGGTCACACAAAGGACATCAAACCCGCGCTGGCCATAAAAATCGACCAACTCAGGAACGGTCAACTTGCCATCCGAGTAGACCGAATGGGTATGTAGGTCGCAAAGGAGGATCGAGGGCGACTTCTTTCGGGTCGATCTCGCAGATTCAATCTTGGGGACTAACACCTTACGGTTAGGTTCTGTGACTTCCAGGCTAAGAATAAATCGAGCGATTTGCAGGGACGCGGCGGGCCGGCTCAATTTGGAGACATTCTGTGTCCACCGCTCAAGCAAGGCTCCGCCCCTCGTAAAAGCATCGTCGAGAGCTTCGACGATGGAGTCCGGGTCCGGAGCCAGCTGTCCACAATCGTTTTCTACGATCAACCTGGCGTTACCTTCTTCCTGACCCGGTACCACCTGGCTAATAAGAACAGGGGTTCGCGCAGCGATTGCCTCTTGAATCGTCGCTCCTCCGGCCTTCGTAATGACCAAGTGATGGCTCGTCAATAGTTCCGGCATTTTGGTCGTCCACCCCAGGATTTCGACCCGATGGCCAGGCACCCTGACTTCAGCTTCAATGGCCCGGCGTAGAGCAGTATCGCGGCCAACCGTGACCGTTAATCGGATATCGTCGCGCTTGCTGAGGCGCCGCACGAGAGAAGGAGCCTCCTTTTTGCCGGAATTAATCAAGTACAGGACCCGTTTCGGACCCACATCTTGACTGGTGAACCGATGGTCCACCATCTCCGCAAAGCGATGAGTGACTGGAAAACCGAAAATGTGGATCCGGTCGTCGGTTATCCCTCCCGCGCGCAGGACGGCCGCGGTGTCATCATTTGCCACGATGAAGTGATCACTCGCACAACGGTACCAAATCGAATTAACCGTAATCGAATCGGTTACCACGGTGATCTGGGTGAAGGTCCTGGGTTCGCCAGCCGGTAAAACTTGGTCGATCACATACCCGTACAAGGGATAGGTCGAAATCACGGCGTCAGGTTCAAACTGGCGCAGGAGGTCTGCCATTGCTCGTTTGAATCTGGTCAGCATGGGCATGTTCGTTTCCACGAACTGCGTCCCATCGATCACGTTGTAGATTTTGCCCCAGACTCGGGGGGTCCGATTGATGGCCGCAATGTACGCGCGTCGCAAAAATTCGTTTAACCGGCCGTAGCACCGATCGAACAGATCGATGATCTGCACCTTGACCTCATTGCCGGCAACAACCTCCAACGCATCCCGAATGTTTCGAGCTGCCGTGTTGTGGCCTTCGCCGAATCCAGCAGTGAAGATCAGAATCTGCTTCATGCGCAGCAAAAAAAAGAAATCCGGACCGGTTTATGTTTTGGGAGCGGAAATTGTTTGGATATAATAATGAGCCGGTGAGCGTAACTGAATGACCCACTGCCTTCCAGTGAATTTCGCACAACTCAAAATCA
>JAFAHI010000731.1 GCA_019237325.1 Verrucomicrobiota bacterium
TCTTAGCCGCGACGGCGACCCGCTTATGCTTATTCCACTAGTGATCCAGCCATATTCGGATTATACGCGTATCGTAAAAAATGTCCGCATTCTTAAATTTCTCGATTTTTGGTTTGCTGATTACAATGCGCCGGTGGTGTTTCCGCCAGTTGCGAACTGGAATACCAAAGACACTCAAATAATCTGGAAAGCTCTGCGAAAGTTACTACCTTCATTCGAGATCGCAGTGTTCGAGAAAATGCCCGAACGTGTGGGCGATCTACCCAATCCGTTAAGTTTGATCAGGACGGGCTCAGACCGTTATAGCGGGCACGCCGCTCGTCTCTCGGGTCGATGGGAGGATTTTGCAAGCAGGCTCCCAAACCGCAAACGCTGGCGGACGCAACGTTTTCGCGAACTCGGCGAGCGCTCCTTAGCGCTTGCAAAAACGCCCGAAGAATACGATGTTTTTGTTGAAGCATTGATCCGGCAAACGAGGGAACGTCATCCTAGAGCGCTCAATTTACGTGATGAAGTGGCGTATTTAAGGCGAGCGAGAAGGCTCGTGTATCCCGCTGGACCGGTTTGCTTGTTCGCACTGAAGATCAACGATGCGGTTGTGGCCACTGAATTCTGTCTACTCCGTGAAGGGTGGATGATTGGTCAGCTTCTCAGCCATGAGCGCGGGAGTTGGCAAACCTACGCCCCTGGCCATCTCTTGAACACGATGGTTTGTGGGTGGTGCTTTGCGAATGGGATCGAGGTGTTGGATTTTGGTATCGGCGATTACCCCTACAAAAATGAATATTGTGATGTTATGATACAACTTCGACGAGCGGAGTTGTCGGGGAATATGAAAGGACGTTTGGCATCTCGTTGGCGCGCAGCCGGAAATTGGAAACGCGAGCGACGCCGGCGCTTTGCCTCCCAATCCCGATCAGGTGCCGCTCGCCCAAGGAAGTGGCAGGTAGAGCTGTACATATCGGCACAATCACTTCTTTATCGGCATCCGAATCTTGCAAATTGGGTTCGAAAAACGTATTTGTTCCGGACGTTAGTACCACTATTCTTTAATTTGGACCGAAGCTTTAGCGGTCGTCGGTATTTGACAGAAACTATATTCCCGGCTCTGGCCATGTCAACCTTTCGACGGGTACTCTTCGTCGGGTGCAAGGCATATACCGCGCGCTACGGCAGACAACTGACCCGTGTCGGGGTTGACTATTGGACAACCGATATAGAGCCGGAAGCGGCAATTTGGGGCGAAAAGGATCGTCACATTCTATGTGACATCACAGAGATCGATCATGCTTGCCCAGCGGAGTCGTTCGATGCAGTTCTCCTAAATGGCGTGCTTGGAGACGGCGTCGATGAGGAGAGCGAAATGGATCGGGCAGTAACGGCTATTTGGCGCATCCTACGGTCAGAGGGAATATTCCTAATTGGGTGGAATTCCGACAAAAAACATCCCGATCCGATGTCACTTGAATCGTTATCTACTTACTTTCGTCACGAATGCGTTCTGCCCTTACCTGTAACGAAAACTTTTCCCGATTCTCCCGTGATCTACAATTGGTTCGTAAAGAGCAATGGTCGCAGAAGCGATTGCCGTGATACAGCGAATTCCTGATAGCATCGTTTAAAGAAGCGACACCGCGCTTTCCGTGCAGGGGCTATCCGGTTACTAGACGGTCTGGCTCCCAGCCAAGTCGGATACTCATTAAGCACCGGACACGACCCCCGGCGCGACTGCGCCAGCTCGCGCCTGAGCTCCGCCAGAACCCAAACGATTACGCTCGCATGACCCGTTATGTCGCCACTTAACTCGAAGTGGCTTCTCCCCTTATCCTGTTAACCGGCTTGCGAGATGGGAGCCCTCAATGAAGATGATAAAAAAGGAGAGCGCTCTAATCAACCTTAAAGCATGGCGGAGTGCGGCGGTAGTCGCTGACTACGCAGGGTCGACAGGTCTGCAGCCCGCGGAAATTGCGATTCTGTCTCGCATCCGAGATGCATTTCGTCATCAACGGATATTGGATATTGGTATTGGTGGGGGTCGTACGACAGCTGCCCTTCTTGATATCAGTACGAATTACGTTGGCATAGATTTTTCACCGGAGATGATTGCCGCTTCTCGTCACCGTTACCCATACGTGTCGTTTGAGGTCTGCGATGCAAGGGAGATGTCTAGATTTCACGATAGATCGTTTGACATGGTAATGTTCAGCTATAATGGGATCGACAGCGTCGGTCACTCGGACCGGCTCCAAATACTGCGAGAGATTTATCGTGTTTTGGCGTACTCAGGTA
>JAFAHI010000178.1 GCA_019237325.1 Verrucomicrobiota bacterium
AAAAAGACGGGGCGGGCTGCACAAGGAGGTAAGCGCTCCCGCCAAGCGGGATTACTGCCAATCAGGCAAGTCCTGACGCCCCGGAACAATGACCTCTAAACCGGTATTTGGACCCGTGCTAGCCCGCCACGTCAAGAGGAGCGTCCACCCATTTACTAGAGAGAGCAAGTGATTTGATTCTGTCTTGGTTAACCCAAGCCAACCGCTAAATCGAACTGAAAAGAAATCTGCGTAATCTGCGAAATCCGTGGATCTTTACCCTCCGTGATCTCTGTGTCTCTGTGGTGAAAGTCGTTCCTGGCTGTAGCTCGTCCCTACCGGAGTCTAATCAGGCCGATTCGAATGGCTCTCCCAGCTGATTACGCCATTTCGATCGAAATGAATTACCAGGCTCCGACGCGCGGCCCACGGGCCGTAGAAGGGAATAAATTGCTTGGCTTTGCCTAAGAAGTAGACCCAGGTTTCTACGGTTTCACTCGATTGAAACACCTGGTCTGGCTCGTCATATCGAGCTAAGACCTGATCGCGAGTTTCGCCGCGAAAAGGTGGCACGAATCCGTCTTCTGATCTTTGGACGGGAGCTGCGGAAGCGCTGGTGCCGTTGCTCGGTCCGGTAGAGCTGCAGCCCGAGACCAGAGCCAAGCCGGCAACGGCAAGAAGCATGGACCTGGCAACTTGAATCCTCTTCATTTTTTCAGATTTCGATATTCCGATCTGTCACGCCAGACGGTGTGCACCATCGAGAGTTACACTGCGATCTTGATGCAGCAACGCGTAGCGCTTGTTGCCCAATTTTACACGAACGGCCACAAAGGGCACTAAAACGGCGAAAATCTTACGCAAAAGCGCAAACGGAAAGAGGGTGAAACAAAAGGGAAGCCTAGTAGAGCCGCGTAGCGGTCAAATATTTGTAGTCCGGCCACGCCCTGGCCACGGCCGGACGTAGCCCGAGGTGTGCACAAAAAAGCGTTTAGCGCTGAAAGCGCGACAGAAAGGGTGAGCCTTCACGAATAGATCGCAAATTCTGGGGATCAGCCGTTCCACTCTACGCCCGCGCCGCCGGTTTCTGCCGCGCTTGCAGCGCTCGATCGCTTATTTGCGGAATATTTAGGGTTACGTCCGGACGCGGCCGGACTATAAATATTTCACCGCTACGCGGCTCTACTACGCTGCGCTCTTTTCACGAATCACCTTCCGGCTCTTTGCCTTTAACCTTTGCGCCTTTGCGTCTTTGCGTGAGATTTTCTCTGTTTTTGTGACCCTACAGATTCCTACGCGGGTAGCGATGAAAGAATTTCCGAGAATCTCTCTGTTTTCAGCGATCTCCTTGGCGTTGTTGATCGGTGGGCTCTTGATCCTTTCAGAATCGGCGGCTGAACCTGACGCTTTGCTGACGAGTGGCGCCGCGCCGGCGCGGCAGGAGATGTATGCAAGTATCTCGCTGCATGCCGCGGATGCACTTTATGATGCGCCGGCGAACGTGCCGAAACGGTCTGGAGTACTTCTTCGCAGCGAACGGCTCAAAAACGTCACGTTGCCTGCAGGGCTGACCGGCTGGCGCATTCTCTATACGACTACCGTAAATGATAAAACGCCCGCAACTGCCGTTGCCGTTGTGTTTGCTCCGACCCATCCGTCTGCCGGGCCCCGACCCGTGATCACCTGGGAGCACGCCAACACCGGCCTCTTACAAAAGTGTATGCCATCACTCTTGTCTGATCCGGCCGTGGGAATTCCCGCCATTGATCGGATCGCGGCTGCTAATTGGGTCATCGTGGCTACGGATTATTCATTTGCCGAAGAGGGAGGCCCGCTTCCCTTCTTGATTGGCGAAGGCGAAGCCCGAGCGGCGCTTGACTCCGTTCGTGCGGCGCGCCAGATGCCTGAGCTCAAGCTGGACACGCGAACGGTAGTGTGGGGTCACTCGCTAGGTGGTCATGCGGCTCTTTGGACCGGTATCGTAGGTCCACGGTATGCACCGGACGTCAAGATCGTTGGCGTGGCTGCCATCGCA
>JAFAHI010000301.1 GCA_019237325.1 Verrucomicrobiota bacterium
GAAAGCTTTTCTCAATCTTGATCGCCATACAACCTTACTGCGTTACCCCTTTTTCCTTTAGGATCTGCCAGATTTTCCAAGGAGAGAGCGGCATGTCGATGTGCTTGACTCCGAGATGAGAAAGCGCGTCGACTACTGCGTTTACAAAGGCGGCAGGCGAACCGACATTCGGCGATTCTCCGACTCCCTTCGCTCCGAATGGGTGATGCGGTGAAGGGGTGCAGGTATGGCCTGTCTCCCAGCGAGGCGTCTCGACCGCTGTCGGCACCAGGTAATCCATGAAGGTCCCTCCTTGGACGTTGCCGCTTTCGTCGTAACTAATCTCTTGCATGAAAGCGATCGCCAAGCCCTCGGTTAGTCCGCCGTGAACCTGCCCTTCGACGATCATGGGGTTGATGATGTTCCCACAATCGTCTACCGCCACAAATCGCCGAACTTTTACTTGCCCGGTCCCTTTATCGATATCCACTACGGCAACATAGGTACCGAACGGGAATGTTAGATTCGGCGGATCATAATAGTTGACCGCTTCCAACCCGGGCTCCATTCCTTCCGGGAAATTCGTGTAAGCGGCAAAAGCGATTTCTTGGATGGTCTTCGATTTCCCGGGTGCACCTTTCACAGAGAACTTGCCTGGCTCCCATTCGAGGTCTTCTTCGCTGACTTCGAGCAAATGGGCCGCGAGCTTTCTAGCTTTCTCGCGAACCTTACGAGCAGCCAATGCCGCGGCTGCACCGGACGTGGGCGTACTTCGACTGGCGTATGTTCCCAAGCCGTACGGCGCCGTATCGGTGTCTCCTTCTTCGATGACCACATCGGCCGCGGGAATCCCGAGTTCCTGCGCGACAATTTGCGCGTAGGTCGTCTCGTGACCTTGCCCTTGAGATTTAGTTCCCATCCGCATGATAGCTTTTCCTGTCGGATGAACGCGAAGCTCTGCGCTATCGAACATCTTCAGTCCAAGAATATCGAAGGTGTGGGACGGTCCCGCGCCGACGATCTCTGTAAAACTTGATAAGCCAATTCCCATGAGCTGCCCCTGTTTCCGCTTTTCTGCTTGTTCTTTGCGTAACTCGTTATATCCGACCTTTTCTAGCGCTAGATCCAGTGCGCCCTGATAGTTGCCGCTGTCATAGTTCCAACCCAGTGGGCTGAGATAGGGGAACTTCTCCGGCGGAATGAAGTTCCTTCGGCGCAGTTCGGCTGGATCCAGCTTCAGCTCCTGGGCCAAAACATCCATCGCCCTTTCGATTAAATAGGCTGCTTCGGTGACTCGGAAAGAACAACGATAAGCAATGCCGCCCGGAGCCTTGTTCGTGTAGACGCCGTCCACCTCGCAGAACGCTTGTGAAAAGTCGTACGAACCGGTGCAGATACTGTATAACCCCGCTGGAAACTTCGTCGGTTGAGCAGCCGCGTTAAAGGCGCCGTGATCTGCCAAGGTCTTAACCCGTAGGGCCTTAACCCGACCGTCCTTATCGGCTGCCAGTTCGGCTTCCATATGATAATCCCGTGCGAACCCAGTTGATTGCAGGTTCTCCGAGCGAGTTTCAATCCACTTCACCGGACGCCCGATCGTGAGCGCGGCGACGGCAGCGCATACGTAGCCAGGATAAACCGGCACCTTGTTACCGAACCCGCCTCCGATATCGGGAGAAATAACGCGGATATTCTGTTCCGGTAATCCTGCGACCAACGCAAAAACGGTTCGGTGAGCGTGAGGCGCCTGAGAGGTAATCCAGGCCGTTAACTTCCCGGTCGCGGAGTTAAAATCGATCACGCAGCCGCATGTTTCCAACGGCGCTGGGTGACAGCGCGGGAAGAACGCTTTCACCAGTGCCGTTACCGGTGCGCTCTTCATCTGCTCTTGTGTAGCCGCGCGGTCGCCGACTTCCCAATGAAAGATCAGGTTCGATTTTTCTTCACGATCGTCTCTCAGGATTGGCGCATCTGCGTCTTGCGCCTTGTGCGGATCCACCAGTACGGGAAGCTCCTCGTAATCTACCTCAACTAATTCAGCCGCATCTGCAGCCGTGTATCGGTCCTCGGCAACGACAAACGCGACTTCCTGCGATTGGAACAGTACCTTGCCGGTGGCCAACACCATCTGCTTGTCGTGGAACAGGGTCGGCATCCAGGCCAGGTTTGCCTTGGCCAGATCCTCGCCCGTAATCACCGCGAGCACGCCCGGCAATTTCTTAGCTTCCTCGGTCCGAATGGCGGTGATCCGGGCATGCGCGTAAGGACTGCGCACCATGTGCCCGTACACCATACCGGGCAAAACCACGTCATCGATGTAGTTACCTTTCCCCTGAATGAACCGCAGATCCTCTTTGCGCTTAATCGGGTGTCCCATTCCCCCAATTTCTGGTGATGTCTTAGCTAGCATCTTGAATTCCTCCGCGTTGTTTACCCTTGGGTTGCAGATGCGCTCATTTTCTCAGCGGCATATTGGACCGCTTTCACGATGTTCTGGTAGCCGGTGCAACGACAGAGGTTGCCCGAAATTCCCCAGCGAATGTCTTCCTCGGTCGGATGCGGTTTTTTCTCGAGCAAAGCACAAGCCGACATGATCATACCCGGCGTGCAGAATCCGCATTGAAGGCCGTGTTTTTCTTTGAACCCCTCTTGCAGCGGATGTAATGCGCTGCTGTTACCAACTCCCTCAATCGTGCGGAGCTCGCGTCCATCGGCTTGAACGGCAAATAGAGTGCACGATTTTACGGCTCGCCCATCCAGTAGAACGGTGCAGGCGCCACAATTCGTCGTATCGCAGCCGATATGCGTTCCGGTCAGTGCGAGATATTCCCGGATAAAATGAACCAACAACAACCGTGGTTCGACTGCGGCAGAGTGTTCTTTGCCGTTTACCTTAACGGTAATGTC
>JAFAHI010000408.1 GCA_019237325.1 Verrucomicrobiota bacterium
CCGATGGCGCAGGAAATCAGCGGAGTGAACGCTGGGATTGCCGCGGGCATGGTCGGACTTATTTCGATCGCCAATGGGCTTGGCCGGCTGCTCTGGGCGTGGTTCTCCGATGCGATCGGGCGGCGGAATGTGTTCCTCATCATGTTCCTGGTCCAAGCGGTCCTTTTCTTTATTTTGCCATCGCAACACGAGTTCACCATGCTGGCTACTATCTGTTTCATCGTGATTAGTTGTTACGGCGGCGGCTTCGGCACCATGCCCGCATTCGCGGCAGATTTCTTTGGTCCCAAATGGGTCGGCTCAATCTATGGTCTGATGTTGACTGCCTGGGGCTTTGCCGGCGTATTCGGACCGCTTCTCATCGCGGCTATCCGTCAATCCACTGGTAGGTATGACCAGGCGTTGATCGTGATCGCATTGATCATGCTGGTCTCCAGTGTACTTCCCTTGATCGTGCGTGCCCATCGGGTGGAACGGCAGCCGATATGAGCGGCGGGAGCGGGCAGGTAGTGAGAAGTGAGAGGGGGGGCGCCGAGCGACGGTTAAGCGCGTCGAAACGGGGGCGCAGCAAGGGCTAATACGAATGGGACCTTGAGCGGGAATATTTTGTGAAAATTTAAGTCTATTTCCCGTGAAGGGGACGATTTGTCCTCTGAAGCCATAATAGGACGGGAAAGCGGCGAGAATTTGCCGTTTTGCCGTCGAATTGTCTTTAGCAACCAACTAACCAACTGATTGCGTCATCTCAAAACAGCCGAGGCGGCGGGTGCCTCCCGGTCTTTTCATCATGACCGATCAGTTATCAAGCCAGAGAAAAGATGCGAAACAAACTCAGTCAGCATCGGATCGGTACCCCAAGATCCAAGGTTTCAGGGGGAATGGTAGCCCCTGAAGTAGACAAAAATAGAGGCGAAGTGTTCGGTAACAGATTACAACGCTCGATGGGCGCAAGCTGCTTGGCGGCCATCATCAGCTTTGCGGCATTTGAGCAAGGCTTGGCTGCGGATGCTACGAACCCCGTTATTCCAAGGGAAACAAGCACAATTCCCGCGAATGGCGACCTGAATCCGTACGGAGTAGCCTTTGTCCCAGACGGATTCCCCGCAACGACGGCGGTGGCGCCTGGGGACGTCCTGGTATCGAACTTTAATAGTAAATCGAACACCCAAGGAACAGGCATAACGATCGTCAGCATATCGCCGGACGGTACGCAAAGCCTCTTCTTTCAGGGAACGCCTCCGTTGGGTTTGACCACCGCGCTTAATGTTCTGAAAAGAGGCGTCGTGATCGTCGGCAACGTGCCAAATAAGGCGAACGTTGCTCAGGCGGGCTCCCTCATTGTCTTGGACAACAAAGGCAGCGAACTGACCGGCTCGCCGCTGGTTGACCCCACCTTTCTTGACGGTCCTTGGGATTCGACCGTTATAGACAAGGGCGACTCGGCGATCGTCTTTGTTTCTTGCGTGTTGAACGGGACAGTGACGCGGCTCGAACTGACATTCAGCGGCAACACTGTCGCGGTAAAAAGTAAAGTTAAGATTGCGGAAGGCTATAAGTTCGGACCTAACAAAGCCGCTTTTGTGGTGGGACCGACCGGTTTAGCTTATGACTCTGAAAGCGGCACGCTTTACGTTGCCTCGACCAAGGATAACGAGATCTTTGCTGTCGCAGACGCGGCTAAGATCTCAACTGCCAACGGCCCTGGAACTGTGATCTTTAGTGGCACCCATCTTCACGGGCCTCTGGGTTTAGTCCTTGCTCCGAATGGCGACTTGATTAGTAGCCAAGGCGATGCCATCAAACCAAGCAAGGATCCGGCACAGCAGAGTGAGATCGTCGAATTTACGAAAGGCCAAGGAGGACAGCCAGGGACGTTTGTTAGTCAATTCTCCATTGATTCGGCGGCCGGTTCTGCCTTTGGGATCGCTATCCAACGTAAAAAGGGCGCAGTGACCTTCGCAGCAGTCGATGACACGATGAACGCGCTCACCGTGTACGACCTTGCCGAGAAATAGGCGTCAGCAATCAAGATAACGTATCGAGCGGTTTCCTTCGTTTCCAGCGACGGAGTGTGATGCAAAGATTCGTACGTCCGTTGGGAGGAAGCCGCTCTTATTTGGCGAAAACGTCGCTGGAATAAAATTAGGTTCTCGGGATCTTCTCAGTAAAATGGGCTCCGCCTCCCGCTTCGAAGAGCTTTTCTTGCCTCATCTGGATGCTGCCTATAACCTGGCCCGCTGGCTCGTAAGCAGTGACCAGGATGCACAAGACATCGTTCAGGAAGCTTACGTAAGAGCGTTCAAAGGATTTGCCGGATTCCGCGGCGATAACCCGCGGGCTTGGTTACTCACTATCGTCCGGAATACCGCGTACACCTGGATCAAACGGCGTTCTACAGACGACAAACTGATCCCGTTTGATGAAGAATCGCATGTGGTTCCGTTCGAACCCACGCCTTCAGAGCTGTCCCAAGAAAAACGGCGCGAACTACTGGAGCAGGCGCTTAACCGGCTTCCGACGGAGTTTCGCGAGGTACTAGTTCTGTTCGAATTCGAAGGATGGAGCTACAAGGCGATGGCTGATGCGCTACAGGTGCCTTTGGGCACGGTGATGTCGCGTCTGAGCCGGGCGCGTCGTCGATTACAACAAGAGCTCGCCCAATTTCAACCAGGGGAAATCGATGGTGAACTGTGAAGAGGCAGATCGATTTCTGGACGCGTACCTAGATGGCGAGCTTGAACCGGAGAAACGAGCCGAGCTGGAGCAGCATTTGGCTAGTTGTCCCGAATGCAAACAGAAGTTGGATCGCTTACGCCGATTGCGTGAGTTCTTTACGGCCAGCGCACCTCACTATCCCGCCCCGCCGGAGCTAAAGGGTAAAGTATTAGCCAGATTAGACGTAACGCGAAGGTCGAATTTCATCGCCCTGGTTCGCCGGCCGTGGTTGTATGCGGCCGCGCTATTGATCGTCAGCCTCGTCCTGGCTTGGCTTAAGTTCTCTCCTAACCGGGAAGAAGGGATTGGGGATCAGGCCGTCGCCAATTTCAAACGCGCCGCTTTGCTTGAACGCGTTTGCGACGTGGTGTCTCCTGACCCGTCCGTAGTGAAGCCTTGGTTCACCGGTAAACTCGACTTTTCTCCGCCAGTGGTGTTACCCGGTCTTAACTTCCAAATGCGTGGCGGCCGCCTGGACGTT
>JAFAHI010000465.1 GCA_019237325.1 Verrucomicrobiota bacterium
AACCGGTAACCGGATCGGCATCGCCGGCGACATCGGGCACCCCACGGCCTCCCGCCTGGGTCGTTGGTGCAGGGACATTCACTGAATCCTGATAGGACGGTTTTGCGAAAAAGTCGCTGACGCCGCCTCCGGTCGCCCCTTCGTTGCTCGCGGTTTCGTTCCAGACTACCTCGGATGTGATGGTATCTGTCGAAGTGTTGGCTTCGAGCGTGGTGCCGCCACACCCGACCACGAACGGAGACGACGCCGGAAAATCGACATGATTGGCGCCATCCGATTCGCCATCAGAAGATCCGTTATCGCCCGCTGCCACGAAGACCGTTTTTCCCATGGTCCCGGCATCTTGAAAAGCCTGGTTGAAAGCAGTCATTGATTGGACGGTAAAGGTCGACTCCGGGCCACCCCAGCTGATCGAGATCAAGGTCACAGCGGAGTCGTTAACCGCAGTCGTAACCGCATCGATGAACCCTTGATCGGTGTTCGGCGCAAAAAATACTTTGATGTCGGCTCCGGGTGCGATTGAACCAGTAACTTCAATATCGAGTTCCACCTCGCCGTCCGCGCTATTGGGGTCGCCGGTCGGACTGTTGGTTGCTCCATCGACCGACACCGCGGTCACAGACGGGGCGGGGCTGACACCCAACTGCTAGAAGTAATTATCAAGATCGATCTGGTTGTAACCGCCGCCGAGCTCGATGATACCGATCGTCTCACCTTGTCCGGTGAATCCTCCCGGAAAATCGTAGATGGCGGCCAGTTGCAGAGGGGTATAGGTCTCCGGGGTGACGGCGCCCGGGGCAGCCGCTTTTTTGCTCAGGACCCGAAAATGGGCCCGGGCTTTTGGCCGGTTATCAAGCCCGAAGATCCCAGTGATGATATTCGCAAAACTGGCGGGAATCCGAATCGACCCTTGACGGAGCCGGTAAACACCGCCGGCATAACGGTAGTGTTGGAGGTTGACGCCAAACGCTTCATTCAACCTTGCGGCGGTCCCGGACAACGTGACAGAACGGCGTCCGAGATCGTGCCCAAGGACATGAAGTTGCTGAGCTTCCGCGAAATTCTTTACCGCCTCAATATCGGCCGGTTCGGCGCCGAATTTGTGCGCGAATTGGTGGGGCGTGAGGTAAACATGGCTGCCCGGACCGGAGATTTGCTGGACGTATTCTTGTAACCCGCTGGGGTCCTTGGAACGGAGATAGACCGTCACTTCGATCTGCTTGTCAGCGGGAGGGGGGCCAACTAATTCCGCATTGGATGGGACTTGGAGCTCGGAGCCGGGCAAGGGGAGACCGTCTGAATCCTTCATGATGTGACAGGGTGTTTTTGTCCTAAGGTTTGTTGTTCGGGGTAAGTACAGGCCATGGCGATCAGCCAATATTATTTAGGCTCTGGAATAGGAGTGCTCCACCGCTTTTCGCGAGATTCTTTTCCTCGCTGCTATCGCCGGTTTCTTAATCGTCCTCGTACTCGTCGTCGTCCTCGTCCTCGATTCGAACGGCTGGATATCGCCCCGAGCGTCCAGAAGTTGAGCCGCCAGTACCTTGAAAACGCTGCGCAAAAGAACACTAAGTCGAGGACGAGGACGACGACGAGTACGAGGACGATTAAGAGAGGGTCCAGCGCCTATCCCGCTCGATAATGCAAGCTCACCGACCGATACACGTCGGTGTTTCGCTCTGCGGAATAGAAGAAAAGCTGGATACTGCTGCCGGGCTGTTGCCATTGATAGCCGACCACGGTCTCCATCACGTCACCCTCCGGCTTTTTATCCCGGGCTAGAACCGTGGGCGGCCCATACTTGGCTTCGAGTTTCTGCCGGGCACTGTTTAAAAAATCTTCATAGGCAACCAGATCCCAATCCGGACGCTCGTATTGGAGCTCCACTTCGACCAAGGTCTTCTCGGTGCCGAAATAGATGATGGTCCGTTTGAGACTCGGCTGGATCAGGCCTTCTACGGTCCACGCGTCCCGGCCGTGGACCTGGTCCCGGCTAATGATGTGCGCTTGGGCTTTGGTGATGACCGTCTCGATTGCTTTTTCGGATTCGCCCCAATGAAAGCCAAAAGGCGGGTTTATCTGTTCGGGGATAACATTTTGAGCTGTACTCCGTGTTAGCCCAGCGAACCAGATCAACGCGATTATCCATCCGGCAATCCTTTTCAACATATAGAACCGCTTCTGACAAGGTACCCAACATCGCTTACCAATGTCGCCCACTATTCGTTAATGGGAGTAGACAGCGGAAAAGTGCCGATGACGGTAGGGCGAAAATGTCGAACCGTCGAGGCGTTTTCAACCACGAATGAACACGAATTTGAACCGCGAACTGACGCGAAGAAGGCAAAGACCAACCGCAGATTAGGAAGAAGATTTAATATCCGCAGATTACACAGATTGCGCAGATTTTGGTTCGAGGCCTATTTACGCGGAGGGGTCGCGAACACAATGGACTTCGGATGAAGTCGCTTAGTCGGTCTTTGTTACCGCAGTCCCGGCTGCGAAAAATTGCGGAGCTCGACCGAGCTAAAAATCCATTCTCGCCGACGAGCCTGCCCAAACCCCGAAAAACCGAAATCTGCGTAATCTGCGGATGTTAAACCTTCTTCTAATCCGTGGATCATTAATCTTTTGTCCATCCGCGGTTTTGGTTCTTATACTTCCGCGTCAATTCGTGTCCATTCGTGGTTTGATTTGGTTTTCCTCTGCGCTTCGTCGCAAAATTGTAACGAGAAAATGCTTTTAACTAACTCGCTTGCCTGTCTAAAGGTCTGGCGCGTGAGATTTGGCCACCTGGGAGCGCTGATTTTTTTATTGGTCAGTTGCGAAAAGATGGCGTCGACCGGCGACAAGAATCCAGTACCAAAGGACGCGGTCCGGGTTCTTTTTACTTACAGTTCGGAGAAGGAGGACTGGGTTAACGAGGTGACTGCCACCTTTAATCAAGACGGATACAAGACCAAGGCCGGGAAACAGATCTACGTGGATGCGATCGCTGAAGGGTCGGGTGAGTGCATCGATAAGATTATTAACGATAGCCAAAAAGCGGACTTGGTTAGTCCGGCCTCGGAAGTGTTTGTTAGGCTCGGTAACACCGAAGGTCGAGCGAAGCTTGGCCGCGAAGTGATTGGCCCAACCAAGAATCTGGTGCTCTCGCCGGTGGTGATCGGGATCTGGGAACCGATGGCGAAAGCGTTGGGTTGGCCGGACAAACCAATCGGCTGGTCTGATATTCTCGGCTTAGCGACCGATAACCAAGGCTGGGCGACCCACGGTCACCCTGAATGGGGGAAGTTCAAATTCGGCCATACCCACCCGGAATATAGTAATAGTGGTTTAGTCTCGCTTTTTGCCATTGCTTATGCGGCGGTTGGCAAAACTACCAGTTTGGAAATCAACGATCTGATCGACCCGAAGGTCGGAGACTTTATCAAAGGTATTGAGAACTCGGTCCTTCAT
>JAFAHI010000678.1 GCA_019237325.1 Verrucomicrobiota bacterium
GTCATCGTGCAAGACGGCGAGATCACCACGATGGACATGAAGCCGGTCATCGAGACACACAATCGTTGCGCCGCCCAAATGGCTAATCACTGACCGTTTCCAGTCACAGTCGTTTTATGGATCTACTATGGATCTAAATACCATCACAGAAGTTGTCCGGCCCGCCGACGCGGAAGCCGTAAAAAAATGGCAGAGCGGGTATGCCTGGTTGGCGGGAGGGACCTGGCTTTTCTCAGAACCTCAGATCACAACCCACACTTTAGTCGACATCGAGTCGTTTAACTGGCCTTCCCTAGTGACCACACCGGAAGGATTGGAGATCGCAGCTACCTGCAAAGTCATCGAGCTGAATCGGTACACGCCTCCTCCCGAATGGGAAGCGGCGGGGCTTTTCCCAAAATGTTGCCGTGCCTTCCTGGCCTCTTTCAAGATCTGGAACGAGGCCACCGTGGGCGGCAATATTGTTATGTCGCTGCCGGCCGGACCAATGATCTCCCTGACAGCGGCGCTCGAAGGTGTTTGCAAACTCTGGCCCCGAAACGGTGCGCCTCGGGAAGTGTCCGTAACAGACTTTGTTACCGGCAATCATGCGAACGTGCTGGCACCCGGAGAATTGCTTCGCTTAATCTTTTTACCTGCTTCGGCTCTAAGGAAAAAATACGCCTTCCGCCGTTTCACACTGACTCAGTTGGGTCGCTCTGAGGCCTTGCTAATCGGTACTCTTTGCCCGGAGCGGGGAGAGTTTGTGTTGACCGTTACCGCTTCCACACTGCGCCCGGTACAGCTTCGCTTCGAAAACGTACCCACCGCGGAAACATTAAGAAGCGTTTTGGATCAGGCAGTGCCATTTGAGCTTTATCTTGACGATGTCCACGGATCACCCGGCCATCGCCAGCATTTGACCTACTTCTTCGCCGAGCAAATCCGCGAAGAGCTTTCCGCCTGAGACTTTCATGCATTACAAGATTAACGGAAAGCTTTTCGATGCCGAACCGCGGCCTGGGCAATGTTTGAGAACCTTCGTCCGCGACCTAGGTTGGTTCGGGGTCAAGAAGGGATGCGACCAAGGCGATTGCGGCGCTTGCACTGTTTGGCTAGATGGTAAGCCAGTACATAGCTGCTTGATTCCAGCATTCCGCGCGGCGAATCGCGAAGTCACTACCATCGATGGGCTATGCGCGAAGGGCCATTTGCATCCGATCCAACAAGCGTTCCTCGATGCCCAAGGGTTCCAGTGTGGCTATTGCACGGCGGGCATGATCATGACCTCAGCAAGTCTGACGGAAGAAGAGAAACAGGACCTGCCATTTCGGCTCAAGGGTAACCTTTGCCGATGCACCGGGTACCGCGCCATCGATGATGCGCTCCACGGTCGAAAAAATGTGGAGGATGATATTGCCGGTAAAGCCCACGGAGCTGGAATTGGGAATCCCTTTGGGCCTGCGATCGTCACAGGGAAGGCCCGGTACACGATGGACGTGGCGGTCGACAACGTCTTTTACATTAAGGTGGTGCGATCGCCTCACGCCCATGCACGCATTCGAAGTATCGATACTAAAGCGGCGCTGGCTATTCCAGGAGTGATCAAGGTTTTTACCTGGGAAGATGTTCCGAAGCGGCTTTTCAGCTCGGCAACGCATGAGGATCATTTGGTCGATCCAGACGATACCCACGTCCTTGACAACGTGGTTCGCTTCGCCGGCCAGCGCGTCGCTGCGGTCGTCGCGGAAAGCGAAGCCATTGCCGAAGCCGGCTGTCGCGCAGTGCAAGTTGATTACGAAGTTCTGCAGGCGGTTTTCGATCCGGTGGCCGCGATGGAACCGAATGCCCCTATCCTTCACGACAAAGGGAATGGTACGAACAGCAATATCTACGCCGAGATTCACGGCGAGGTCGGAAGCGTGAAAGAGGGATTCACCGCGGCAGATGCGATTCACGAGATGACCTACTCGACGCCGCGGGTTCAGCATGTTCATCTCGAAACCCACGGCACCATTGCCTGGCGAGGTGAAGACGGACGGATCCATGTCCGCACCAGCTCACAAGCTCCATTCATCGTGCAACAGAAACTCGCATATGTCTTCGGATTGACTGCTGGTCAGCTGCATGTCTTTACGGAGCGAGTCGGTGGCGGTTTTGGCGGCAAGCAAGAGATGGTCACCGAAGATCTTTGCGTGCTCGCGGTCCTCAAGATCGGTCGTCCCGTCAAATGGGAGTTCACCCGCGAAGAGCAATTCATCGGGGCCACGACGCGCCACCAGATGACGACGCATGTAAAGATTGGCGCGAAAAAAGACGGTACCCTCACGGCGATCCAAGTACGGGTTGTTTCTAATACCGGGGGTTACGGAGGCCACGGCGGCGAGACGCTGGCTGCTGCTCTAGGAAGCCCGATGAGCGCCTATCGATGCCCGAATAAGAAGGCGGACGGGTTTGCCGTTTACACCAACGTCGTTCCCGGAGGTGGCTTTCGCGGGTATGGAGCATCGCAATCAACTTACGCAATCGAATGCGCGATTGACGAGATGGGCGAACTACTCGGTCTGGATCGGTTCGCCATTCGTCGCAAGAACATGATCCAGCCCACCGATTGGATCGAGTCGGTCTGGAAGGATCCCAGTGATGTCGGGTTCGGTAGCTACGGCCTCGATCAATGCCTCGACTATGTTGAGAAAACTTTGGCCAAAGGAAATGGCGTCGCCAAGCCGGACGGAGAGGAGTGGGCTGAAGGTACAGGCATTGCCATGGCCATGCTCGACTGCGGCCCGCCCACGGAACATCGATCCGGCGCAGTCATGGTGCTTAAGCCAGATGGCCGTTACCACTTGGCGGTAGGCTCGACCGAGATGGGCAACGGATCGGTGACCAGCCATCGGCAGATCGCTGCTGCGATACTCGGCACCCGCGCCAGTAACATCGACATCATCAATGCGGACACGGATCAGACGCCGTATGACACCGGAACATTCGCCAGCACTGGCACGGTGGTGGCAGGCAAAGCCGTGGCGCTGACCGCCGAGGCGCTAAAGGAAAATATTCTCGCCTATGCGGCCAGATATACCGGAATAGATCCCGCCGCTTGGCGAATCGAGGATGGCTTTGTGGTGTCGGATACGAAGCGGATCGCGCTGGTTGATCTGCATGCCGCCGGGATTCAGGACGGACATCGCTTCGAAGCAAAACGGAAAGCTTATCTGTCCCCGCGAACCACTGCATTTAATGTTCAGGGTATTCGCCTCGCGGTTCACCGGGTCACTGGCGAGATCCAGATACTCCACAGTGTCCATGCCGCCGACATCGGTAAGCCAATCAACCCGGTGCAGTGCCGCGGCCAAATCGATGGCGCCATCGGGATGGGCATCGGCTGGGCATTGACCGAAAACATGGTTCACGATGCCCAGGGCCGGGTGGTGAATCCGTCTTTGCGCAATTATCGGATACCGGCCTTCGCTGATCTACCGCGGAGCGACGTATTCTTTGCCGATACCTACGACACGCTCGGCACTCTCGGAGCGAAATCGCAAGGTGAGTGCGCCATTAATCCGATCGTGCCAGCGATAGCGAATGCTATCAAAAACGCGACCGGCGTGCGCTTTCCTCATCCGCCATTCACGGCCGCCCGCATTTATTCTCAGCTCAACAAAGGGAAATGAGCGCACCCGCTGTCCTTATCGCCAGCGCTAAGCTTCGTCCTGGACGGGAGCAAGCGTTTTCAGCGTGGCAGGCGCGGCACAATGCGATCATCGACAAATTTCCGGGCTTCATCAGCAGCGACGTCATCCCGCCTACGCAACCGGACAGTAATGAATGGACTATCGTCCTAAATTTCAGGTCCGAAGACGAACTTGCTGCCTGGCAACGTTCCGGTGAACGGGCTGAGCTGGTCGGCGAGGTTGTGCCATTACTTGAGGGCGGCAGCCTCGGTGAAGCGGCCCGACTGGATCGTCCGGGCGCACCACCTGGCCCTAATGTAACCGAGGTGATCTTCTCCAAGGTCAAGCCGGGCATGGACACGACGTACCGCGAATGGGCGGTGAGAATTCAGGCGGCTCAAGCCAGATACGCCGGTTACCGCGGCATGTATCTCCAGCCGCCCACCGAAAAGGATGGCCTATGGACGACCATCATCCGCTTCGACACCGCTGAACATCTCGAAGCTTGGATGGACGCTCCGGAACGGGCGGAGTTGCTGGCCGAATCTAAGGCTTTCATCGAGCAGGAACAGCTCATGCGGTTAGCCACTTCCTTCCCCGGCTGGGTGCCGATCAATCCTGTAACCGGGAAAGGACCGCCTAACTGGAAGACCGCTTTGCTCGTCGTGTTGGGTTTGTTTCCGATCGTAATGATCGAGATGCGCTTGCTGGGCCCAATCCTCACCGGTCTGGGCCTGCATGCTTCGGCCGCCACCTTCATCAGCAACTGCATTAGCGTCGCCGCAACGACCTTTGTCACGATGCCCCTCTTCATCCGCTGGTTTGGTTGGTGGCTTTTCGCGGATCAGAAATCACCAACTTGGTTTGAGCCGGCCGGCTTATCACTCTTAGTTGCGCTGTTCGCCGTCGAGATCGGCGCACTTTGGAATCTGCTCCCTTGGTGAGCATTGACATTTCCAAACAACGAAAACCCTATCCACAACGCTGGCTGCGGCTAGCCTGATTTTCGGCGCACAGCCTTTGCTGGCTGACGATCAGCCCGCAGGGCCGGTTGGGAAACCAGTTCTTTCTCCTGGGCTGGAAACCGAGACAGAATTGGAAGATCGCGGGGTCGATCCATTGCCTGACAACGGCCCCGATGTCATCACCGGCAACCCGGCTGCGGAGAACGTGCTGCCCGGGACTGGTTTGGCCGGTAGGTTACTACAAATACCGGAGAACAGCGGCCTTCGACTCGGCGGCCTTTGGCTTGCAGACACGAATGGTCTGCTCTCCGGAGGCAAACAGCCTGGCAAATGGAGTTGGAATAGCGCGCTGATCATCGGGGCGAATCTTGATGCCGAGAAGCTACTCGCCTGGAAGGGCGCTTCTTTCGGGATTCAATTTCTTCGATTCGATGGTCAGGACACCAATGGTCAGGCCGGTAGTGTGCAAGGCTACAACAGTCTGCCTGGTCCCAAACCGCTGGATCGCTCCGAACTTTACGAGCTGTGGTATCGCCAGGCTCTGTTCGACGATAGGCTCATCTTTCGGATTGGGAAGATTGTGCCCACTTACGATTTTAACAACGTCGCCCGCCCCGTCCCCACGCATGACGAAACATTGGATATCCCGACGGTAACCGGACTGCTTTATACGCCGGTCTTCGTCAATCCCACTTTGCTCGGCGCGATCGGTGGCTACTACAACTCGGTCTACGGCTTCACCGTGACCCTGGCCCCAACCAAGAACAGCTATCTTAACTGTGGGCTGTACGACGGCAATGTCGCTCGCGAAGTGCAAACTGGCCTGACCGGTCCGCATTTCAACGGTTACTATTTCAACATCTTGGAAACGGGGGTGGACTGGGTGGCGGCGGGGAAATACCCGGGCCAATTGGGACTGGGTGGCTGGTACCAAACGGGTCAGCTCCAAGGTCCCCGGCGAATCTCGCAGGATGGCACCGGCGGGCTTTACCTTTTTGGCGGGCAGCGCATCTGGGCTAGTTCGACCGAGCCGCCAATTCTGGACGGCAAGGGCAAGGCGCTTGTGTCGACGGCAAAGAGCGGGCAGGCTTCGATTTCGGCTTTTTTCCAATTCGGCGTGAACAATGCCGAGACCTTGCCGGTGAAAGATTATTTCGGTGCAGGACTAACTGGCTTCGGCCTCATCCCGTTCCGGCCGGACGATTCTGTTGGGGCCGGCATGGCTTGGTCCTGGCTGAATCCGAACCTATTCAACCGTCCGAGCGAATTGATGTTCCAGGGATACTATCAGGCTCATCTGTATGCCAGCACCTTCTTCCAGCCTGCCATCAGCTACATCCCGACACCGGGCGTAAGCTCGAGTTTCGGAAGCGCCTGGGCTGTGACTTTCCGATTTACGGTTTTGTTTTGAGGCAATTTCGGAGCCGCCTCACTTATACCGCTATGGGAGCTTTGATGGTCGGATGAGGATCGTACCCCACGAGCTCGATATCTTCGTACACGAATTCCGGCAGAGTGGAGGGCACCCGGCGAAAATTTATAGTGGGCAAAGCTCTCAGCGGCCGGGACAACTGTTCTTGCACCTGATCCAGGTGATTCAGGTAAATATGCAAGTCTCCGAACGTATGAATGAACTCCCCCGGCTCGAGATGACAGACCGCCGCGACCATTAAAGTCAGCAATGCGTAGGAGGCTATATTGAACGGCACTCCCAGAAAAAGATCGGCGCTTCGCTGGTAAAGCTGGCAAC
Organism: Verrucomicrobiota bacterium; assembly: GCA_019237325.1. Classification (GTDB taxonomy): domain Bacteria; phylum Verrucomicrobiota; class Verrucomicrobiia; order Chthoniobacterales; family JAFAMB01; genus JAFAVN01. The sequence goes on from JAFAHI010000678.1 coordinate 6,369, forward strand.
TCAAACGTTCATCCAGCACGTAGAATTGGAACAGGGCATGACAAGGTGGTAACGCCATTTGCGCTAACTCTCCCGGATTCCATGCGGTCACGATCAATCGACGGCTGTCCGGGTTTTCCTTGATCATGCGTACCACTTCGCTCAGTTGGTCCACCGATCGCCCCTCAGCGGTCTTCCAATTTCGCCATTGCGCGCCGTAAACCCGGCCTAGTTCCCCTTGAGGATCTGCCCACTCGTCCCAAATGGTGACCCCATTTTCGTTAAGGAATCGGATATTCGTTTGTCCACGAATAAACCAAAGCAGCTCGTGAACCACTGACTTAAAATGAACCCGCTTGGTCGTGACTAGCGGGAATCCTTTGGACAAGTCGAACCGAGCCTGTGCGCCAAAATAGGAGAGTGTACCGACACCAGTTCGGTCATGTTTCGGCCGGCCCTCTTCCAAGACCAAGCGGAGCAGCTGATGGTATTCTTTCACCCGGCGGGAAGATATCCGCAGATTGCGCAGATTACGCGGTTTTTTTTCGGTAAGGCTACGCTCGGCTGAGCAGGAGCTACTCCTTCACTAAAAAAATCTGCGTAATTGGCGTAATCTGTGGATATTTAGGCCTCACAAAACCAGGAAATAGAATGCAACCGCAAACGACGGCTACTCTGTTCGATACCCAAAGCCTTCCGGACCACCGGGAAGTTAGAATCGATCGCGTTGGGGTAACCGATGTGCGTTTTCCGATCGTCGTACGGGACAAAGCGCACTCTTCTCAACACACCATCGCTCGAGTGGCTTTAACTGTAGACCTGCCTCATCATTTTAAAGGCACCCATATGAGCCGCTTTATTGAGGTGCTGAACGAGCACGGCTCCGTGGTCCACGTAGATAATATCAGAGAAATCTTGCGCCATCTTCAGCAACGCCTCGATGCGCAGCAAGCGCATGTCGATTTTGAATTTCCCTTTTTTGTAGAAAAGCAGGCGCCGATTACCGGGGCGGTAGGTCTGATGGATTATAATGTGCGCTTCACGGCAACTGCTTCACGCAAGGAGTCGGATTTCGTGCTGACCGTGAAGGTACCGGTAACAACCTTATGCCCCTGCTCCAAAGCGATTAGTAAGTATGGCGCTCACAACCAGCGGGGTGAGGTCACATTGAGCGTCCGTTTCAATGCTCTGGTCTGGATAGAAGAGCTGATTCAGCTGGTCGAAAGTTCGGCCAGCGCGGAGCTGTACAGCCTGTTAAAACGTCCCGACGAAAAAGCAGTGACCGAACATGCTTACGAACACCCTGTTTTTGTGGAAGATCTCGTCCGCAATATCGCTATCAAAGCGAACGGAGATTCGAGGATCACGTGGTATCGAGTCGAAGCGGAAAATTACGAATCAATTCACAATCACAATGCCTACGCGATGATCGAGAAGGGGTAGGCGCGTAGCGCCGAGGCGTTCCATTCTTTATAAATTTAAAGATCGCCAGGCCCATAGCCGGGGAGGATCGCGTCCCCGCGATCCGTTTGTTCGCGACGCCGAAGACGTTTTCTAGTCGTCGGTAAAAAATCACCCTAGAGGGTAAGACACACATTTTTTTCGGCGCGCGAGGACGCGCGCCCTCCCCATTTGTAGAAAGCGACCTGCTTTACCAAACAAGGCCGCTTCACGCAAATGCTCAAGCTAACCGACTATTGCGGTTTCTGTTCTTTTTCGTTCTTTTCACCCTTTCCTTTTTCGGCGGTAGGCTTCTGTTCAGCTGGCTTCGCACCGGTCTCGCGGTGTTCCTTCTGACCCTCGGCTTTTGGCTGACCTTCGGCATTTGGCTGACCCTCGGCCTTTGGCTTCTCTTCGCGCTTCTCTGGAGTAGCAGCTCCCTTACCCTTCACTTCCCCTCTGGTTTTCTGCTGCTCGTTCTGTTTGGTCGTCTCTTCTCTGCCTTTAGCCGGCTCGGTACCTTTGGTGGTCTGCTCTTTGGTGGTTTTCTCTTTGTTTGTGGTTTCTTCCTTGGTCGTTTCCGGCTTATTCACTTCCGCCGGCTTTTTCGCCTCTTCCGGTTTATTGGCCTCTTCTGGCTTGTTCGCTTCTTCCGGTTTGTTTAACTCCTTGCGCTCCTCGCCGGGAGTTGCCGCACGGTTCACTTCTCCGCCAGCACCCACTTTGGTGACGGCGGTCTTAGTCGGGTTGCCCTTGTTGACAGAGAAACGTTGGTTGTTGTCGTGAATGGCAGCTTCTCGATGGTCGCGCTGCTCCTGCGTAGCCTCTAGATGCTGTTCACGGGCAGCTGACTCTTCTTCTGCAGTCGGTCTGGCTTCGATACCGCCGGGTCCGTTAAAACTGACCCGATTAACCGTCACATTCTTAATGACTGGGCGGTCAACGTAAGTATTGTGAACAACGGTGTTATTCACGTGCCAAACCGCGGTGTTACAGAGAAATCTGTCACCTTCCCATCTGCCCCCGACGAAACCGGATCCGAAATAACCGAATCCGTAGTTAACACCGCCGTAGAACCCGATGTGCCTTCCCCAGTAGCCGGCGTGCCAACCATAGTGTCCTCCTTCAAAGCCCCAATAACCTGGGGTCCAAAGATATCCAGGTTGCGGAGCCAAGACCCAGACGCCAGGAACCCAGTAATAGTCGTCCTCTCCGTACGCCCAATAGCCTGGGACCCAAATATAACCGTCCCCCGGGCAGAGTGGCTGATCATAAGCAACAAGCGCTGGTGGCGCAATCGTGATCGAAACCTGGGCTGACGAGAGCAAGGGCGTCATGCCCAGCAGTGATGCGAGTAGGATGAATCGAACTCTGATGAATTTCAGCATAATTTAGGGAGTAATTGCGTCAGGTAATCGTTGTTCGCAGGCCAACCTCGACACGGCTCTAGCCGGCCAGCGCGAACGTTTTATCACAAGCTCAATTGTGAGGGCCGATCCGACAGAATGCGGGGCTGTTCACTGTCTAACCTAGACCACTCCATTGATGCTAGGCAGGTATTTACCTGCTGCTCCATTAAACCGGAGAGACCAGAATTGGTTGCGCAAACTTTGAGGAGTAATCAGGGAGGAGCAACACGCAGCGTTGAGGCTTGAAGACAGCACGGGTCCTATTCGGCCAGGCAGCAGGTCGCGGGCTTTTATGAGTGGAGTGCGCATCATTGCCAGTGCCTCCTCCTAACTCCTAGATTCTAGCTCCTAGCTCCTGGACGAACGGGCACAATCCGCTAGAATGCCACGCACTACCGGCGGTTGCGCCCGAAGAGTTATGTCAGTTGAGCTGACTTATTTTTTCTTACCACCGCCGCCACCACCCTTTTTCGGCGCTGAAGTGTGATGCTCAGGAGCTTTAGGAGCCGAGTGATGCTCCGTCGAGTGATGTTCTGTTGTGTGATGTTCCGTCGTGTGATGTTCCGTCGCGTGATGCTCCGTCGCGTGATGCTCAGCCGTGTGGTGTTCCGTACCATGGTGCTCCTCACCGTGATGTTCGGTAGCATGATGTTCACCTTCATGGTGTTCGGCCTCATGATGTTCGGCCTCGTGCGTCGTCTTCGTCTGCGCCGTTTTGCCAGGGTTGCCTTTGTTCTCCGAGAATTTTTGGGCGTGGTCATGCAGGGCGTCACGCTCGTGAGCCCGTTGTTCCTCGGTTAGTTCACGATGTCCCTCACGATCGGCTCTTTCTTCCTCAGCGGTCGGTTTCCGGTCGATCCCACCGGGTCCATTAAAGCTAACCCGGTTGTGCTCCTCTACCCACGAATGGTTAACGTAGGTATTGTGAAAGCCGGCGCCGACGTGCCAGCATGCAGTGTTATAAAAGAAATGGCCGCCTTCCCAATGACCGCCCCAAAAGCCGGTCCCGAAATAGCCAAATCCATAGTTAATCCCGCCGTAGAATCCAACGTGAGGTCCCCAATAACCCGTGTGCCAAAAGTAGCCTCCATTGCCCCAGCCCCACCATCCCGGGGTCCAGAGAAATCCGACTTCGGGCGGTAGTACCCACACGCCAGGGATCCAATAATAGTCGTCATCTCCCCAGGCCCAATAGCCGGGAATCCAGAGGTATCCATCCCCAGGGCAAGGAGGTTGATCGTAAACGGGGACTACCGGAGGCGCGACGCTAACCGAGACGTCCGCGGAGGCAAGTAAAGGCGTAAAACCCAGCAAGCCTGCGAAGAGCAAAAGGTGTACTCGTTTGGAAACGAACTTCAACATAGGATGAGTTGCAATTGTATTAGGTGCCTTGCGTTCTCCACGAGACCAAAAGGCCGAGCGAGGAACGACGGCTTTCGTCAAAAGATCGATCTTCAGGGCCAATCCCAGAGAGAGCGGGGTATTGGATATCTGGTGAGACCGGAGAGAATGATCTTAAGGATTTAATAGGTTCACCTATTAAATGCACTAAGTCTCGAATGGTTGCGCAATTCCAGTGTACTGGTGCAACGCGCGCCCGGTGATGGACGTAAATAGTAAGCGGTAAGCGGTAAGCAGTTAAGGGTCTGAGGCGGAAGTGGTTTATAGATTGCCCACTACTGCTTACTGCTTACTGCTCACTGCTCACTCGTGGTGCCAGATAGGACGAGCGCGCGAAACGAAGCGAGATGTTGAGAATAAGAATCGGCTACTCGTATCGCTTCAAACGGCTCCAAATCTCGGACAGGTTGCGGCGTAACCCGCGGCAGATAAAAATTGGACGCGCGTCTTCGTAAGGCATTGCATACGGCACACCGAATTTTCCTACGACCTCGACGGACTCACAGCCGCGCCGCCATCGATTAGGATCACCGTTGACGTGAATAATCGTGCTCCCATCATAGCCGCGAGCACCCCACAGAAAGTACTGATTTTGTCCGCATAGCGCGGGCGGTAGGCCGTCGTGCTGGCCATACACGTCCAATGCCGCAGCTTCGCCGTAATCGGCGGCAAGTATCGCGGTTCGAGACCGCTCCTCGGCCGGCAAAGAACGGTATACGGAAGCAACCTGTTTCTCGAGGTCTCGCCAGCCGAGCTCGTCCGAGAACAGTTGGGTAAGCGGGGCCCCGACCGCGGCAGCTTCGGAAGGCGGCGGAGCAAGATGGCTGAAAGACAGATAAGCAGCCAAAGCCGATGGATCCAGGATTGGCAACACAATGGGAGCAACGATCAAAGACACTATCACTGCGGCTGCTAACCACATGGTTCTTACGACCGGCCGAATCCGTGCCAGGACCACTGATCCGACGGCAAACAACGAGGGGTACACGGGGAAGAGATAATAGTCTTTCCCATGTGCCATGAAGACCAGGATGGTGGCCCCAACCAACCCGACTGATAGAAATCGAGCCGATTTTAGAGGAGACCACAAAAAAGGGGCTACCACACCCGCTATCCATAACGGGGCCAGTAAAATATTCATGGCAAAGAGCTGCATGATCTCGAAGCGAATCGGTGTTCCCGTGAAATTTGCGCCCTTAGCTAAATGGTTCGCGTGGAGTTCCAGAAAGGGCCACCCGTGAACGGCCTGCCAGATCAGGCTAGGTACCGCGAGAAGCAGGGCAACCAGGGCTCCAAGCCATAGTGCCGGCCAGGCCAGAATTCGGCGGGCTGACGTCAGAAGCACACCGATTCCGAGCGGAACCAACCAAAATGCGATCCCGTACTTTGCTTCCATCGCCATACCAGCGACAACTCCCGCCCAGAGTACAGCTCGCCGGTCTCCCTGCACGACTGCCCGGGTGAGAAAATAGGCAAAAGCGGTCCAGGCGATTGGTTCGAAGGTTGCAGTCGTGGTCGTAGTCGTTAACGCGATGAGCGCTGGAGCGATGCCGGCGGCCACGCCGGCGATGAAAGCAGCAGTCGAGTTCCCTCCTAAGAGTCGGGCGAACGAAGCCGCGAGGATCACCAGTCCGACGGCTGCTGCAACCGCAGGTAAACGCAATAGCCACGGGTTGTCACCAAGTAATTGAGTAGCGGCAGCTAACAGCGGAACTAACGGAGGCTGGTCCACGAACCCAAAATCTGGATGCCGGCCGCACACGATAAAATAGAGCTCGTTCCGAAAAATGTCGTAACGGCCGGCAACAGCCAGGTGAACCAACCCAATTACAAGGGCGACTAGCCACTCGGCCGGGATTTTTTTTACTCGATCTGCGGCTGTTGCTGTAAGGGTAGACGTGGTGGGCAGCGCCGAATCATTCATGGCTCCGTTGTTTTAGTTAGGCGTTTAGGTTGGCCGGATTCGATTCGATCCGAGGTTAATCTTCTGGAGCGGTCCCTTATCCGCCGGCTTCAGCCGGGTTGAGTTCGCGCGAAACGTCAGCCTCAGCTAATTGGCGCATGAGCTGACCCGCGACACGCAGCAACTCTCGCTCGGCCGGCGTTAATACGGACGACATGGCGAGAGCCAGCCAGGTGGCTTGACTGCGCGCGTCATTCTTAAGGAGATCTTCACCCAGCTGGGTAATCTCGGTCAGCGACTGGCGTCGATCGACCTGATTCTGGCGCCGGACGATTAATTTGCTCTCTTCAAGATCAGCGAGAGTTCGCGTCAACGACTGCGGCTGCACGCGCTCCTGGGACGCCAGAACGGTAACCGTCAAAGGCCCGCTTAGAGCGAGCCGTCCCAAGACGCTGAGCTTTGTTGGGCTGAGACCGTGACTCATCCGTTCAGAGCGCAACCGTCGATAAAGCTCGGTGGTGCCTCGACGCAAAGCGCGAGCGGCGGCGATTATCTCTTCGGAATCGGCTTGGGTTACAAAACGCGTCATTTATTAAGGTATAGCTTACTAATTTGGGATGGCAAGCGGTCGATTTGCCCTAAACACATCGATAGAGGGATTACGGATGATATTAAGAGAACCGATGGGACTTATAGGATTTCGCTTTCCGCAGCGATGCCAGGTGACCATCCGTACGAATTAATAAGCTATCGCTTACTGTTTGGCGTTGTTTCGCTCGACGTTGATCGCCTTGTAATAAACGATCTCCGGATCATCCGGATCAAGGCTGTTGGATCATGCCGCTCTGCTCGAAACCAGCCTTGGCGAATAACGCCTGCATCGGACGGTTGCTCTGGTTGGTTGAGGAAAAAAGCTTCGGAGTCTGGCAAATAGACATGAGATACTGCAACAAGAGCTCACCGGCTGTTTGAGCAAATATGCCGGTCCTACGGAACTTACCGTTATTTGGATTCCGACAGCTATAAAGATTTCGCTCCTCCGGAGCGGGATATGGCCTCGCAGATCAGTGCAAATAGGCACTGCTGCGTGAGTTAAGAGTTGTCGTCGAACTTAGACACGCCGATCATTTATCTCGGAAATTCAGCCCATAATGCATAGTCTGCTCCGATCGTGAAGACTAACACCTCTATTTGGTCTTCCCTACGCAATCCGGTCTACCTCCGGGTGTGGCTGGCTTTAGTCGTGTCGGGGTGCTGTGTAACTGCTCAAGACACGGCAGCGACCTGGGCCATGAACTCCATGGGAGCATCCGCGCTTTTGCTCTCCATGATGGCGACAGCCAGCACGCTTCCCTTTTTCCTCTTCACACTGCCTGCCGGCGCCCTCGGCGATTTGCTGGATCGACGTCGATTGCTGCAGGTTTTCAGCGGTTGGTTATCTGTCAGTGCCGGCCTATTAGCCGTCTGCGCTCTCCTGAACAAGTTGACACCTGAAATCGTCCTGATGGGCGTGTTCTTACTAGGAATCGGGTTTGCGTTCCAAGCTCCAGTGTCTTCGGCGGCGATCCCGGAAATCGTCGGCAAAGAAGATCTTCCATCGGCAACGGCGCTGGGTGGAGTCCAAATGAACGTATCCGGGATCATAGGTCCAGCCCTCGGAGGTCTTTTAATTCCGCTAATCGGGGTAGGCGGAGTATTCTGGCTGAACGCAGCCGCGTTTGTTGTCGTGCTCTTAGCAATCAGCAGTTGGCCACGAAAGAGTGCCAGGCTTGATGCACACCTGGAAAGCTTCGCGGACTCAGTAATCGGAGCAATCCGTTATATGAAGTATGCTCCAGGGGTCCGGGTCCTTCTTCTGCGAAATCTTCTCTTTGGGATCTTGATTGGGGCAACACCGGCATTGCTGCCGGTAGTGGGGCTAAAAGCACTTCATTTTGATTCGCTGCATTTGGGATTTGTCTTTACGTGCATGGGGATTGGTTCATTGACCGGTGCGATCGTGATTCTGGAACCGGCTAGGAAAAGGCTAAAACCAAACCAAATGACTGTCTTAACCGGCGTCGTTTTGGCCGTGAGTTATGCGTTGATGGCAGTCGTACGGAATCCGCAGATTTTTCTGTTGGTGGCTGCTATCGCCGGCGCCGCCTGGACAATTTCTGCCTCCGAACTGTGGGTAGCGGGACAACGCGTGATCCCTGATTGGATTCGGGGCCGGCTAAATGCCACGCACATGATGGTGTCTCAAGGCGGAGTTTCACTAGCCGGTATCCTTTGGGGAACGCTAGCGACGACGTTGGGTATACAATGGGCGTTACTTTCAGCCAGCATCATGGGAATCATCAGCGCGCTCGCGGCGAAACGTCTGTCTATCGACTTCTCCGCGCTGGTCAATCTAGACCCCCACCCGTTGCCGGCTTTAGGTCCTTTAAGCTATTTGCCGGAGCCTAGCGATGGCCCGATCACCACCGCCATGGAGATCGAGGTTGCACCGGAGAACCACGTCCGGTTTTTTGGGCTCATGACGCAACTGCGCCTGGTATTTTTACGAAACGGCGCCTTCAACGCGCGCTTGGACCAGGACATGGCAAATCCAAATCGGTTCCGGTTGTACTCAATGGTGAGGTCTTGGACCGAGTTCCAGCGACTTGGCCAACGCATTACCCGAGATGAGCACGCGCTCTGGGCTGAGCTATGGACCCTACACGTGGGACCGGATGCGCCGTCGGCAAAACGTTACCTTGGTATTCAACATTGGACCGCGCCAGACACGTTATCATCGCGATTGAAACCGGTCTCAGAGGTTATGCGCCAAGCTCAAGCAAGGAGCCAAGAGTCAGCATCTGGCAGCTAGGACGAACGCGCGTTCGGCCTTCGGCGAATCGGCGCCATGAGGCGCGGAGCGCTGCAAAGAATTTAGCCTGGCGCTATCATCGATTTCGTCTGCCATAGCCTGAATTGCTCGCAATTCCGCCTTGGGATTTACGAGCAATTCAGGCTAATGAAACCAAAATGAACAACGACGAACTCCGCGCGCTCAATCAAAAACGGAAAATCTATCAGATTGCCTGGGTCACCCGAGATCTAGAAAAAAGCATGAAGGCTTGGGTAGAGAACCTTAAAATCGGGCCCTGGACGGTACTTACCTTCACGGATCAGTCACTCAAGTACCTCAAGGTCGACGATAAAACGGTTACTGAGCCCTTCAAGTTCTTGATCGGAATTTCCTGGATCGGCGATATGCAACTTGAGCTGATCCAGCCTGTCCATGGTCCCACCATCTATGAAGCTTTTATCCAAAAGCATGGAGAAGGTTTGCACCATATCAAAGAGCGGATCGAGGATGGCGCCATGGAAGGCGTGGTACAGGAGTATCGCGACAAAGGAATCGGCGTTACCCAAACCGGGCAATTCGAGACCGACTTTCACTACTATTTAGACACTGAGCCAAAGCTCGATTTCATTTATGAGCTAGGCAATTGCCCGAAGCTAGAGCTAACCCCGGACAAATACTGGACATATCCACCCCAGAACACTTAAGCGCCACACCAGCTAGCAGATAGCAAACGTGGGAACACGATCGATTTATTGAGCCGGCGATACGTTATTTCGCTCAGGCGTAGTAACTGGGAATCACCGCCGCAGCGACAGTAGCAAGAACGCGGCGGTACCGCAGAACTGGGGAGTTCTGGGTCAGTTTTTTATATGAATTTCGTCACTTTTGCTATCCCGTTACGACGGTAGATCGTCTAGAGTTCCCAGTCATGTGCCCCCTAAACCACAATCAGAAATCGCGTTTTTTGTCAGGCGAACGGGCTGGCTTGCAGGGTTCCCTTCGTATCGTTTGCAAGGAACATCGGGCGCCTCGAATCCCGATCACTTTAGCAGCCTTATTTGCAATCGCACTGCTTCCCGCATTTGGAGCCGAGAACGGCTACAATGGCGGTCAGCCTACCAACCCCAAGGATCTGAAAGGGAAAAAGATCGTTTTAGCAGACGTTCCCAAGCTGATCGGGATCGGCTATTTTGCGGCTACAACCAAAGGGGAAGCGGAAGCGGCTGCGGAACTGACCAAGAAAGGTCTGCCGACCGAGGTCACTACGGACGCGCCGACTGAGGCAGCGATCCAGAAACAGATTGAGTATATCGATAATGATATTTCAAAAGGGGTGGACGGGATCCTGTTTGCTTCCAATGATCCGACAGCAATCTCGCCGGTTCTGCGCAAGGCGCTCAAGTCAGGAATCCATGTCGTTGGTTACGATGCGGAGTCAGAGACGGACGCCCGGGAATGGTTTATCCAACAGGCTACCCCGGACGGAATCGCAAAAGCGCTGGTCGATTCGATGGTGGCCGAGGTCGGCAAAAAGGCAGACATCGGGATCGTCACTAGCTCATTAACCGCGCCGAACCAAAACGCCTGGATTGCGGAGATCAAAAAATACATTTCGGCGCAGGAATTGGGATTGAATATTGTGGCGATTCTTCCCTCCGAGGAAGATCAACAGAAGGCTTTCCAAGCCTGCGGCGATATCATTAAAGCCCACCCGACAGTCAAAGGGATCATTGGTTTGTCCAGCGTCGCGTTTCCCGGCGCAGCGGATGCCATCACGCACGCGAATTTGATCGGTAAAGTTGCTTGTACTGGGCTTTCGACTCCGAACCAGATGAAGCCATTTGTGAAATCCGGGTGCGTCAAATCCGTAGTTCTATGGAACCCGGTGGACCTCGGTTATGCCGCTGTCTATGCCATGCGGGCAGTCGTGGATGGTAAACTCAAACCTGGCGATACCGAGCTTGATGCCGGCAGACTCGGTAAACTCAAACTAATCAACGGCAGCCAGTTCTTATTGGGACCGCCTTTTGTTTTCAATAAGGATAATATCGATCAGTTCGATTTCTGAGACAGCTTTCAATTACGGCTTTCGTTTAGGCGCGGGCCGGTTCTCGGCGAACGAGCGACCGGCTCAACGGAATCGACAAATCCTAGGCGAAAGGCGAAGGAGTTGGCTAAATGTGATCGAGCTAAATGCCAATCAAGAAAGAATCCGGGAACCGTGCCTTCAGTTATGTCTGCCGGTATTTGGTGCGTCTGATCTTTTCTTGGTCTTGTCGCGTCCGCCGGCTTCGAAAAACTCAAGCATACCCGAGCGGGCCGTTTATTGTGGTGGCAAACCACATTAGCCATTTCGATCCGCCGATGCTTGGGTCCTGGTTTCCGCGTTATATCGACTGGATGGCGATGGAAGAACTGTACAGCAACCGCTGGAGCGCTTGGCTCATGCGATCGTTGTGCGCGTTTCCAGTAAAACGGTTGGGTGGCGATTTCGGTTCCGTACGCGCTGCGCTGGGGCGCCTGAAGATCGGCCGCGTCGTGGGCATTTTCCCCGAGGGCGGCATTCGAGCCGGCCCCGGATCGATTCTGGAGGACGCACCGGTCTGGACTGGGTTCGCCGGTCTCAGTATCCTCTCGGATCAACCGGTCGTTCCCTGCGTAATCGTTGGTACCGACCGGCTCTATCGGCCTAGGAATTGGCTGCCGTTCCGTCGCGTCCCAATATGGATGGGGTTTGGCGAACCGATTAAGCCTCAGACCGACCTTCCGAGAGAAGAAGCTCAAACCATTTTAGTCGACGAAGTTAGGCGTTCACTGCTCGCATTAAGAGGTGAGCTCGTTCGATACTACGGACTCGATCCGAGTGACCTGCCTCAAACACCGCAGCACCGGAAGAGAGAAAACTTCGTTCCGAAAAACAGAAAGCGCGGTTCTGCTGGCTAGGCCCAGAAAACCGTCAAGCCGGCTTCATTTCTTGGATTTCATCCCCTGGTTTGGGCTACGCCCCGTCACACCACCGAGAGGAGGAGACATTTCGCGATTTAGCCAAATGTCCGAGCTTCCCGACTGCATCAGCTGGCAAATGGACCGGAACCGAGTTGGGATTTGCCGATAAGACAACCCCCTTTTTCCAGTACTAGGTGGGTCGCTTTTAGGTCGCCCATCAACACCGCACTTGAGAAGATTTTGCAAGTGTCCGCTACGAAGGCTTTGCCGTGAACTTTGCCGAAGAGATTTAGGGACCTAGCCCAAACTTCTCCGTCGATGTTGGCGCTTGCGCCAAGCGTAAGTTCACCTCCGGAAACAATTTTGCCTTCCAACGAGCCGTTAAAAACTAGATCGTGGTCGACGCGCAGCGCACCTTTGATTTCCACATCGGAGTGCAAAGCACTTCCGCCAACACTTCCCGCGGCTTCAAAATCGAGTACCGTCGCCTCAACCACGAAAGGCAGTTTTTTTAAAAGGCCCCTTAGTTCGTCTTCCAGTGAGCCCGTTGGAAGATTTTCAATCCCTTGCTGGATCAAATTTCGCGCTTTTCTCCATTCATGGCAGTCCATAGCTAGAGAGGCAGCGCTCCGGTATAAAACGGAGAGCGTCCTCACACCGGCTCCGTCTTGGGTCGAAAGCCTTACCGCCGATTCTGCCTCGGTAAGCGCCCGCTGATAGACTTGAATCGAACGAGTTTCTAGCCCACGCTGCCTAAGCGCATCCGCTTGATCCGCTAGTTCCATGGCCCGAGCGTGATGTTGGTTGGCTGCGTTCACTTTGAACCAATTTTCGTTTGGGAGGTCTCAATGCCACGGTACGAGCTTGCGATCGCCCGAAAATCCTCGTTCGCGCGTATCGTCTGTTCCCGCTTCTAGTTGATTCCTCCGCACGCGGCCAGACCTGAGCAAAAACGAAAACATATTTTTTTATCACTGATTTCATTTTTCTGGCCCTTTTTAGAGTCGCGACCGCTATGGTCGCTACTAGCAGATACTTGAAACCTTTATTTGTGTGGGCAGTCATCTACAGTCCCGCCAACGGCTTGGATTGTCTTTGAGCTGTCTGTCGGCCTGACCAGGCGTGTCGAAAGGGTTCAAGGGATGCGCGTTACAACCGGCGAATAAATACGTTCAGTCGGCGCGGCAAAAGTGGGTTGGGTGGGACTCGAACCCACAACCAACGCCTTAAAAGGGCGCTGCTCTACCATTGAGCTACCAACCCGAAAGGTCAGATCATCTCCTCAGGTTTGTCTCAATCCAGAACCAACTCCGAAAGCTTTCGGGGCCGCTCTAGCATTCACTACAACCCTGGGAAAACGGAGTGGAACAGTATCGCTAAAACGGATCGTCGCAAGTGTTTTGACGGGCGACCTACGCACGAAGATTATTTCGCAATCACCGGCACTCCATTACTCCTCCACTCCATCGCTCCCTGATGCTACGCCTCATTTGGTGTTTCTAGAAAAAAGTTGGGCAGGCGGTATGCCTGCCCAACGTGTTTAGCTTAATGTTATGAAATTACGGTAGAGATTTCGCTCTCAGGTTGCGGGGCTGCGGTGCGACCGCGACTTCGGCAAGCCTACGTCGTGACAAGCCCTACCGATAGCGCCAGTGGCCGTGCCACCAGAACCGGCGATGCCAGTAAGGATGTGCGTAATAGGCGTATCCGCCCGGTCCCCAGTAGTAACCCGGACCATAAAATCCAGGTCCTCTGAAGACGACTACAACCCCCGCATCGGCTGGTTTCGGGCAGAACGTTAGTGCCGCTATCATCACCGAAAGCGCGATAAGTATTCTTTTCATATCTACAAAGTTTTAAACGCATGGGTGGCGCGCCGGTTACAGGGAGTGATCGGTGGCACAATGCACTTCGCTCTTCCAATTTCACCCGCGCTAATACGCGCGCCGAGGCAAGATCCAGGGAATGCTTAGGCCAGCAGCCAGGAATCGATCGCTCTCAGATGTCTAATATCTATAACCAATAGTGATTCTAGAGACGGCCACGAAAATTGGCCAAACACGGGCTTTTTTTTCCGTGCGAGTCACTCGGAAAGACCGTATTCGGTGGTTTGATGAAAATACCGTATCTTCCGATTATTATTGTGGCTAGCGCGCTGTCATTAGGATCCGCCAATGCGATGCCTGATCTGGGCCGCGAAACCGGTAAATTTATCCGAAAGGATCAATCGGTGCCGAAGGATGTTAAGACATTCGAACCAAAAACCCTTGAAACAGCAAGAGCAAACGCGTCAAAGGCTGATCTAGCCGTCTTAGTGCCTTTCCGTCCAAGCGCCTCAAAGGCCGATCTAGCCGTCTTAGTGCCTTTCCGTCCAAGCGCCTCAAAGGCCGATCTAGCCGTCCTAGTGCCTTTCCGTCCAGGAGCTTCAAAGGCCGACCTAGCCGTCCTAGTGCCTTTTCGTCCAAACGCGTCAAACGGTGATCTAGCCGTCCTGGTGCCCCTGCGTCCAATCGCTTCTAAGGATGATTCAGCCGTCTTAGTGCCGTTGCGCCCGAACGCTTCAAAGGCTGATTTCGCCATCCTAGTACCTCTGCAACCAGCCAAAAGCGCTTCTTAATCAATGCTGTCCTCTGGCTGCTGACCCGGCACTCGGGAACAGTGCTGGGTCACGGCTCGACGAAGCTGGTGTGCGAAATCATTTCGCGCCAGCCTTCCGGAACCTTTTTCACTATCACCGTATCTGTGCCGTACACCTTTTTCTTGGGAAAGACCATTGTGTACCAAGCCAAGACAAATCCGAGATCCGGCGCTAGCATCTGCACTTGCATCCGGTCAATGGTTAGGGTTCCCATCTCTTGAGGATTGGGATAACCGTTATGAAGGGCTTTGCTAAGCAGATCCCAACCGCGCACGCTTTCGCCTTCGACGACCATTAGAATGTCATCCGAACGCAAAAATCCGTCTAAGTAGGCATCAAGGTCATGCCTATTCCAGGCATCGACCATTTTCATCATTTGATCGTAAATCTCCTTTTCAGAATCGGGTGCGCCCGCCACTTTCTGTTGGTTGATCGTGTCGAGGTTGCTCTTTGAATCAGCTGCAATAGGTGTTGCGAGCACCGGGAGAAAGACAACGATCGAGAGAATCGAAACCGCTTTTGATCCTGGGCCCATTTTTTTAAATTCGCGGAGACTATGATTACCCCAAACCTCGAGAGGGTTGTCCAGCTACGCGGATTTTACGTGTAGACCAGTTCTCTCTGTCAAGCATCCATGCTGTAGGGGAGACCAATGTAGGCCTACTATGAATGATCCTGTGTGGTTGTCTAGCGGGCTCTCGAGCTAAAGCAGCCGCTCTTCCCGCATTACTGACGAAGATGATCCGCACTCGCCAGACTCTCCTTGTAGCGACGCAAATTATCTTCGGCTTCCGCAATGTCGGCCAACAACTCTCCACGGGAAAGAGTCGAATCGGTGTCGCGTAGCGGGTACAAGACCTGAAGTCCGCGTGCGATGTACTCCGTGCCGAGCTTTAGGTCACCGCCACCGGCTAACACGTTACCAAACCTAGTCAATACTGCACCGTAAATTGCCTTTTCTGCCGGGTAGTCCCGAATTCGAAAATTTTCCTCAAAAAGTTTTAGCGCTCGCAAAAAGTAGTCGCGCCCCTGATTTTGGTCCCCACTTTTACTCGCGACCTCACCGTGCACAGAGTCAAGCCCAGCTTCAATCATACGATCGTCTGGTGCATTAAGCTTATCTGCCTCGAGACGGTGAATCAGCGGCAACTCGACCTCAGAATCGATCCGTTTAGCGCCATCGAAATCTCCTAGTTTTAGACGACAAAAAACAAGGCCAAAGGTCGCCTCGCCGATTGTGTCGTAGATTTCGTGAGATTCCTTTTTCTCCTGAATCAATTTTTTCCCTAAGGCGATGGTCTCTTCGTATAGATTTGAAGCCTCTTGGTATTGAGAGCGGTCATGAACTATGGAGGCGTAGTTTCTCAATTGTAAGAGAAATTTCTCCGCAAGATAGACATTACTCGGATCTGAATTGTATAAATGTCTCAGCGTTCGTATCGCTTCGGAGGCGCGCGCCAGGTTGTCGCTAGACGGATCAAAGTATGAGAGCAAACACCCCCAAGTGGCAATGGCCTTTTCCGAACTTTGCCTCAAAGCGATACTCTCTGGATCTTTCTCGGTGGCATTCCGACGTACCGTCAGAGCTTTCTTTACAGATTCCTGGAAAAAATCACGCTTGCCGCGGGTAAAATAAAATGCCCCTAACTCTTCCAAGCTGCTTGCATAGGCATCTACGACGGTCGGGTCCGACGGATCGGATTTGTACGCTCTTTCTCCACGTGCAAGGGCCTCGCTCAAGACTCTCGCCGTCTGTTCCGGTTCAACAAGCAGATCTCCCGTTCTTACTTTTTGAACCAGCGAGTTACACAAAAGAACCTCTAATGATCTTTCAAGGCCTTCCGGTAAACTACGCGGCTCCAGAGCCCGCAGGTTGCTAATTGCTTGCTCCAGCGTGGCGCTTGCTGTCGTTCTGTCTTCAGCCCTGAATAGAGCCCGGGACTTCTCCAACAACACATCTGCAAAAACGATCTGATTCTCAGCTTCAGAAGCATCCGACACTAATAGCTTTTCGGCTTTTACCCGCGCTATCTCAGCTCGATGTATCGCAGCTTGGGAATTCCCCAGCTCTTCAAGAGCGCGAGCAAGAGTAAGCTCAGTCCGTATTTCCGCTCGCACTTGGATTGCAGTTTGGCCCGGATCAAACCCGCTGCGACTAGTGGCGTCAATTTGGTCGAAAACTTGGACCGCCTGGTTCAGCATTTTCAACCGTATTTCGATCGGGGCCGACATAATTTGTAGCGTAGAAGCCAAATCGCTAATCATGGTCCGCGCCGATGAAGCAGCCAGCTCCCGTTGCTGCAGCGCGTAATTCCGTTCGCTTCGAGCAACATGATCCGACGCTAATGTGAGCGCGAGTGCGACTAATCCTACGACAGCAGCTAGTGCGCTTGCGGCGGTGGCAGTCGGATGTCGCTGGACTAATCTTCGCATCCGATAGGACCAACTCTGCGGTCTAGCCTGAACCGGAAGGCGATTCAGGAAATTTTGAATATCGTCAGCAAAATGCTCGACGCTCCGATACCGGTCACCTGGGTTCTTCTGCAACGCCTTCCAAATAATCGCTTCCAGATCAACTCTCTGTGATCTTGACACCCGGCCGATTGAGTTCTCGGACCCCGCGGGTTCGCCATCGAGCAGGATCGCCGAATCACCGGCTCGTAATCTCAGCGGTTCGTGTTGACAAATCCGGCGCATAAGCTCTAAGCGAGCGCCGCCACCCTCCCCGCCAACCGAATCGAACGGGTGGACGCCAGTTACAAGCTCATACAGAATGATTCCCAGTGCGAAGATATCTGTCGCCGTGGTGACTGGTTCACCTCTGATTTGTTCAGGACTTGAGTAACGCGGGGTAAGTGGTCCGAAACCGATCGTTTGATCGATGGAATCACCACCTTTTTCAGAGACTAAAAGTTTCGCGATACCAAAATCGATAAGTCGCGGCGTACCATCGTTTGTTACCAGGATATTCGTGGGCTTGAGATCACGATGAACGATTAGGTTGCGGTGCGCGTAGGCAACGGCTGAGCAGACGCCGTAGAACACTTGGAGGATCTGGTCGAGATCGAGACGACGATTGGCGCAATAATCCCTAATCGGTTCGCCATCGACGTAATCTAAAACAAAATAGGGCAATCCGTTCGCTAGCGCCCCGCCTTCCAGAAATCTCGCGATGAACGGATGATTCAGCTGCGCGAGTATCCGGCGTTCACGCCGGAACCGTATGGCGAACAGCTCAGGATCAACTCTCCGTCGCATGACCTTGATGGCCGCGCGTTGCTTGACTGGTTGATCCTCATCGACAGCCCGCTCCGCTAAATAAACCACTCCCATCCCGCCAGAAGAGATCTTACGGACCACCTGCCAGGAGGCGACGATATTTCCAGGCGAAAGTTCGAGCTCCTGAGGTTCTTCGCCCATGCCGGCAACCGATCCCCCGTCATGATTCCACGCTGGATCCTCGAGAAATCGGTCATCGGAATCGTCGTGATGCAACAATGACACTACTTCGCGAGCGACAGCAGAATCCTCGGAGCAATTCTCTTCCAACCACCGCCGCCTACTAGCCTGCTCAATCTGCATCGCTTGGCCAAATAGCCAGCGCAGCTTTTCCCAGGTCCGCGGTTTTGTGACCGGCGAGCTGACAGGGCGATTGTCTTCCCGCTGGGCCGTCCGTCTTTTGCGAAAAGAGGTCAGCCGATTTTTACCCATGGCGCTTGGTTTTCAGCCTATCAGGCGGCAATGACCGTCAATCTGCGCTTGAGCCAGGCCTTCGCTAATCGCCAATCTCGCTTCACGGTGCGCGCAGATATGCCAAGAACTTCCGCAGTCTCCTCGACGGTCAGCCCAGAAAAGAATCGAAGTTCGACCAAACGGCCCAGTTCACCATCTTTACGGGCCAGTTCGGTTAGTGCCAAATCGAGTCCTACGAGATCGACAAAATCTCCGCGCTGATCACCGACGTCGACAGTCCCGGATTCAATGGAAATTTTAGCTGCCCCACCCCCTCGTTTCTCAGCAGCTCGCCTGCGCGCTCGATCCACAAGAATTTGCCGCATCTGCCGGCTTGCTACCCCCATAAAATGAGCACGACTTTTCCAGTCAACATTCTGCGCACCCATCAGCTTGAGATAGGCTTCATGAACTAACTCTGTGGGCTGCAACGACTTGGTGCCCCAGTCCTTGCTAAGTGCATTATCAGCGAGTTTCCGAAGCTGGCCATAGATCCTTTCGGTCAAGCTTTCCAAAGCCGAGACATCGCCATCTCTCCATCGCTGCAACATTTCAGTGATTTCGAGGCGAGATTCCTCAGGTGAAGTCTTTCCTTCCTCGGGGGAACAACGCTGCGATCTCGGAAAAAAACCCGCCATACTCAGTCCTAATGCCCGCCGATTCCTAAATCGTCAGCGAACCGTCGAAGCAGCATTTATCAAATTGGTTAGAGCAGGGTCAAGACTTCCAAACAGCTCTTGCCGGTTCCGATGGCGAGAATTTCTGGCCCGAGGACTTTACCAAGTACGCATTAACCTTAGGAAGTTACGGTGTCGACCCTCGAGGCCCTTGGCCTTGGGGGTCGCTACTTCCGTAGGCGCATGCCTGATTTATCGTTGTGGTACGGCCAAGATTTTCTCCGGGATTTCAGAAACCAGCACCTCCGGATTCTCTTTCGCGGATTCATTGACTCGGAGCGTCAGCATCCCATCATCGTCCGCGAACTTGGTTTCCGGAGAACCGTTCCAGAACACCGTGACTTCCGGCCGGTCGCTCCCGGTTGAGGCAAAGACAAGGGTCAGATCTTTAGTCCGGGGCGCAAGTATCGCCAGAATCCCCAGCGCTTTTCTGGAAAGGTGATTGGCTTCTTTGAGGCCAGCTACCAGTTCGGAGTATCTAAATCTCTTCTGATTCGGGACTGGGATTCTGATCTGCAAGGCCAAATCAAGAGACCCCTTGGGTTTGTTGGAAACGACCAACGGATTCTCTGCCAACAATTCGGCTGAAATTGGAAAATCCTCGACCGCCCCGTCCCTGGAAACGGGAACGTTAATAGGGCCGTTCTGACTCTGAATGGTCAGGGTAGTATCGGCTGGCGCCAGCTTGTGTCCTTTGGACTCAACTATGGGTTCAGCAAAAAAGCGATCTTCCCTCATACCATTTACCTCCCGCATCGCACTCCAACAGAACTTGTAGGATTGGGTGGCCATTTTGGCTGCGTCATCCTCAACGCTAACCGGCGGAAGGATTGTGCTATCTCCAAACGCGAAGCCAGACAGCCCTATCAATCCGGCGATAGTAATGGGAGCAAAAGAATTCAACCGTTCTGCGTGGCTCATATTGTTTTACTCTTTGTAGAAGCATCGAGACTCAACCCAGGTTCACTCATGGGGTGCAGCTAGCCCGACCCGTTCCCGCAGGCCACGCAAACCACTCCCGGCAAAGCCTAGAATAAGAGCCTGAATACCCAGCGCACGGGCACCATCGCCATCCGCCTTTTCCTCGTCACCAACATGCAATAGTTCCGCCGGTTCGACTGCGAAACGTCGAAGCGCTTCTTTAAAAATACGAGGTGACGGTTTTTCCGCTCCCACTTGGCTGGATACAACGATCTGCTCGAACAAATCCAGCACGCCGACGTGTTTAAGTATTTGGTGAAGCCGGAGATCGAAATTCGAGATAATCCCTAAACGGAACCCGACTCGGCGTAGATCCTGCAAAAGCTCCAAGGCGCCAGGTTCCAAGCGCCAAACACCCGGCAGCGTAAATTCCTGGTAAACCGCGTCGAAAAAGTTGTCGAATGGTTCGACCTCGGCTCTCGCGTTCTCCAATGTCTGTATCACAACATCCCGCCACCAGATCCGCCCGTCGTCAGGCCGGGGACCTGCTACATCCGGCAAACGGGGAACGGTCTTCCAGGCCGCCCTAAATCCATGTTCCAGATCGATAGGGTTCAAGTTAGCTCCGAAGCGTTTGGCGACCGCGGCGTAAGTGACACCGACTGGACGCGAAAGCCGGATCAGCGTGTTCCCCGCATCGAATGTGATAACCTTAATCATTCAGAATTCGCCACAGAACAGACGTCACCAAGCAGCTTCTGGTTGCTCTTATACTGCACGACGGCGTCGCCAGCCAACGACACTAAGATCTCAGAGAACAGATTTCCGGCTTCGCGAGCGACCCGACTGAGTTCGCCGAACGTGCTTCCGCCTTCGTCCCCCATTCTCGGAACTATGACGGACAAGACGGCGCGGCAAGTTATGTCCGCGAAGGCCACAACGACAAACGTGTAGGAATTATGAGTCGTAATCTCTTTTTTCTTTGCGGCCTTCGTGACCTTGCTGTGAATTTGATCTCTCGATGTACCGATTCCGGGTCTAGGGCCTGCTCCCTTACCCACAGTTGACGGTCAACTTTTTCGTCTTAGATTAAAAGACTCGACCGAAATGGCTGGAGCAGGCTGTGAAGCCAGGCTAGGGCCGCTCGGTCACTTATTGTTTATATGAACAGCGATCTACTTGCGGTGCTCGATTACATGGAGCGCGAGAAAGGCATTAAGCGGGAAATACTGCTTGAGGCTTTATCGGGCGCCTTGCTTACGGCCGCAAAAAA
>JAFAHI010000025.1 GCA_019237325.1 Verrucomicrobiota bacterium
AACGTCACTCGAGTCGATCTTCGCTCTCCTTTTTATAATTGCACTTCTCGATTCATCCGATGAACAAACTGAATGCTGCTATTTTCGGCGCCACTGGTTACACGGGGGAGGAACTCGTTCGCCGGCTGGCAAAGCATCCGTTAGTCGAGATAGTGGCGTTGACCTCGCGACAAGCGGCAGGGAAACCGGCTTCCGACGTTTTTCCTTGGCTCGATCGTCGCAGCAGTTTGGGCAAGCTCCAGTTCGAGGCACCTGACGTGGCTGGCTTGAAAGGCCGGATCGATGTCGCCTTCCTCGCCTTGCCGCATGGAGTCGCGGCCGAACAAGCCGCTCCCTTGCTCGAGGCTGGTATCCGAGTGATCGATCTGAGTGCCGACTTTCGGATAAAGGACCCGCAGGTCTATGAACAATTCTACGGGCATCAACATCCGGTTCCAGGTTTGTTACCTGGCGCGGTCTACGGTCTACCGGAGCGACACCGGCAGGGGATCCGGAACGCAAATCTAGTGGCCTCTCCTGGCTGTTATCCGACCAGTGTTTTGGTACCAGTGCTCCCTTTAATAGTGGCTGGCCAAATTCGCCCTTCCTCGATCGTGGCGGTAAGCATGAGCGGTGTGAGCGGCGCCGGCCGAAGCGTCGACTCGCGCCTGATGTTTGTGGAATGCAACGAAAGTGTGCGGCCTTATGGCCTACCTGCTCACCGGCATCTGGCTGAGATCGAACAAGAGATCTCTCTGGCTGCCGGAGAAACCATGCAGATACAGTTTGCACCTCACCTGGTGCCACTGAATCGGGGGATTGTGACCACCATCCACGTTGACGCTTCTTCTCCGATTACTGAGGAGCAAGTTGGCGCTACGCTCACCTCAGCCTACGGTGAAGAGCCTTTCGTTCGCCTCTTGCCTCCGCCGAGTTTTCCGGACGTGAAAAACGTAGCCTATACCAACACCATCGAAGTGAGTTGGCGAGTGGACCCTAGGACTGGAAAAGTCATTTTGATGTCAGCTGAGGACAACCTAGTTAAAGGCGCTGCCGGCCAGGCAATCCAATGCTTAAATGTCATGCAAGGCTGGGACGAGGCGCTGGGGTTGAATTGACGGGTGCCGGTAGGGCGAAGATCTCGGCGCGCCAAGCGTTCGCCACCTATAAACGTAAACTCGCGCCGGATTTGAGCCGTATGGCGCGTGACGTATCTTCGGAAAATGCAGTGACCCCAGCAATTCGTATCAGGGTCACCCCGCCCGAGCTCACACCCTAAGCGCGGCTCAAATCCGGCGCGATTAACCCAATGGACGTGGCACATCCTCGGCGCGCCGAGATTTTCGCCCTACCAACCCCAATCATAAAAAGACATTAGATTATTATCTTCGATCCTAAGCCCTCTCTGAGGTATTGGAGAGAATTCACAGAGATGGCCTTCGCTTTTACTGAAATCAACGGGGGTGTCACGGCGCCCAGAGGATTCCGAGCTGCAGCGGTGCGATGCGGGATTAAGGGCGAGACGAAACCGGGACCAGACCTGGCTCTTATTGTTTCCGACGTTCCGGCCGTGGCGGCCGCTACGTTTACAACCAACCGTATAAAAGCCGCGCCGGTCCGAGTATCGGCAAGCCATGTGCGCTCGCCCGAAATCAGAGCCGTAGTGGTGAACAGTGGGAATGCTAATGCCTGTACCGGAACGACCGGGATTCAAAGCGCTAAACGCATGGCGAAGGCAGTGGGGCAAAATGGACATTGGCGGGAACGCCAGACCTTGGTCTGTTCGACGGGGCGAATCGGCCGCCAACTACCGATCGAGAAGATAGAGGTGGCGATTCCTGAGCTGTTCGCGGGCCTGGACAGCCAGGCGGGTTCTGCCTTCGCGCGTGCCATCATGACGAGTGACACTTTTCACAAGGAGATCGCGATCGAGTTTCCGGTGAGCGGAAGGACCATTCGGATCGGAGGGGCCGCTAAAGGTGCGGGGATGATCGACCCGAATATGGCCACGATGCTCTGTTTCGTGACTACAGATGCCACCATCGAGAAGCGAGAACTGCAGCGCCTCTTTTTGCACAGCGTCGAGCAATCCTTCAACTGCATTACGGTGGATGGAGACATGAGCACCAACGATACTGCCATCTGTTTAGCCAACGGTGAGGCAGGCGTTCCTACCCTCACGCCGGACCATCAGAGCTACGAAACTTTTGGCGAGGGGCTGAACTTTGTGACTCGCAATCTTGCTCGAATGATCGTGGAAGACGGCGAAGGCGTGAGCAAGTTCGTGGAAGTTCACGTTAAAGGAGCCGCTACCTATCAGGATGCGCGGAAAGCGGCCGAAGCGATCGCCAATTCTAATCTACTTAAATGCGCTTGGTACGGCGAGGATTCAAACTGGGGCCGGATCGTGGCAGCGGTCGGTTACTCTTCAGCGAAGGTCAGAGAAGAAATGCTGGATATATTCTTCGATGGAGTCGTGGCCGTCGAGCATGGCATGGCTAGTTCGACTCCGCCGGAAAAGCTGAAAGAGATCCTCCACAACGAAAAATTCACGGTCACCGTTGACCTGCACCTCGGCTCAGCGGAATACAAGGTATTCACAACTGATCTGACGCCCGAATACGTTCGTTTAAATATGGCCGAATGAATTTGGCCGAGTGACTGGGTGTCTATTCTAGGGAGAGAGCGATGCAGAATCGAATTGATACCGAGAAAACAGAGTCTTTGATCGACGCTTTGCCGTTCATCCAAAAGTTCCGGGGCCACACCTTTGTTATCAAGTACGGAGGCGCCGCTATGGAGGACGACCATTTGGTTGAACGCTTGTTGCGTGATGTCGTCTTTCTGGAAGCGGTGGGTATAAACCCGCTAGTAATTCACGGAGGCGGCAAAGCGATCAGCCAGCGGATGCGCGAGATGGGAAAAACGCCGCGCTTCGTTAACGGACTTCGGGTTACCGATGCTGAAACCATTGCCGCTGTGGAAGAGGTTTTAGATCAAGTGATCCTTCCGCGCATCGTGGCAACGGTAAAGAGTTTCAATGGTGAGGCTGAAGGCTTTTCTGGCCGAGACGTATTTCTGGCCAAACGGTTGCCACCGGTACCGGAAGGCAAGGCGATGGTTGATGTCGGATACGTTGGCGAAGTGGTGTCTTTGGAACTTGAGCAGATTCGCGAAGCGATCGAGCGCGAGGTAGTACCGGTTATTTCCCCGATCGCCCGATCTGAAGACGGTGACCTTTTGAACGTCAATGCGGATGTTGCCGCCGGCGCCATGGCGGGAGCCCTGAAAGCCGAGAAAATGATTTATGTCAGCGACGTCTTAGGAGTCATGCGCGACGTCAAAGATCCTGCTTCGCTCATTCCGCGGCTGGACCGTGATTCCAGCATGAGGTTGATGGATGAAGGGATTATTGAGGCCGGCATGATTCCCAAGGTGCAATCTGCTTTGTCCGCGCTCGAACACGGAGTGAACAAAGTCCATTTTGTGGATGGTCGAGTCCCTCATGCTCTTTTGGCCGAAGTGTTCACCGCCGAGGGCATCGGGACTGAGATCATTCCGTAATTCTTTAAGTAGTTCAGGCTTGCCCGACGAAGCTTTTGTTTAAGGGCTAGTTGCCGTAAAGGTTAGCGAAGTCAGGAGTTCGGAAGTTCAGGAGTTCAGAATAGAATGACCGCCCGGTGAGCCGGTCGTATTCTGAACTCCCGAACTCCTTGAACTCCTGAACTACTCAGTTTATCGTCCCCCTTTTTCCATGAGCCACCCAGAGACCAAACAATTGTTTGCCGAATATGTTGCCCCTACCTACGGCCGATATGACTTGGTGTTGGAGCGTGGTGAGGGAGTACGGGTTTGGGACGAGCGAGGGAAATGTTACTTGGATTTCGGCGCCGGGATCGCGGTGTCAGCTCTAGGGCATGGACACCCGGCTATCGTCGAAGCGCTCAGCCGGCAAGGCCGAAGACTGATTCACACCTCGAACCTCTATTTCACCAGACCGCAAGGGGAACTGGCCAAACGATTGGTCGAAATTGTGGGAACGCCGGGAAAGGTGTTCTTTGCGAATAGCGGGGCGGAGGCAAATGAAGCGTTAATCAAGCTGGCGAAAAAGTACGGCAACGACGAAAAACGAAAATCTGCTACTGCTCGTTTTGAGATCATCACTTTTGAGCAGTCTTTCCACGGGCGGACAATGGCTGGGATCTCCGCTACCGGTCAGGAGAAGGTAAAGCTAGGATTTGCGCCGCTGTTACCTGGCTTTCGTCATTTACCTTTCAATGACCTGGGTGCTGTCGAGCGCGGAATTTCAGAGGAAACTGTTGCTATCTTGGTTGAGCCGATCCAAGGCGAGGGCGGAATCAACCCGGCTACACCGGAATTTTTAACCGGACTTCGCCGCCTTTGCGATCAGCATGGTCTTTTGTTGATGTTTGATGAGATTCAATGCGGCCTGGGAAGAACCGGCAATTGGTGCGGCTGGAAAACCGTCGCTCCAGAAGTTGTTCCTGATGCTGTCAGCTGGGCAAAGGCGATTGGCGGAGGCTTTCCCTTGGGGGCAGCCTGGTTCCGGGCAAAATCATTCACTCGCCAAGACGGTTCCGAATGGCAGCTCTGTGACGTCTTGCAGCCCGGGAACCATGCGACCACCTATGGAGGGACGCCGCTGGCCTGTTCGGTTTCTCTTGCGGTGCTGGACACAGTTCTCAGTAACGGTCTCGTAGAAAAAAGTGCTTCTTTGGGAGCTTTTCTGGTTAACGAACTCGCCGCCATTCCGGGCATCAGCGCAGTACGGGGCAAAGGGTTGTTGATCGGCATGGAGCTCGATTCGCAGTTTGACAACTTGAGCGATGGGAAACGCCTGCCGTCGCAAGTCGTGGTTAACAAACTGATGGAAAACGGTCTTTTGACAGTCCCAGCCGGGCCGAGAGTAATCCGGCTGTTGCCGCCGCTCATTGTTGAAGAAGAACACGTGCAACAAGCGCTGGAGATTATTCAATTGACGCTCCGTTCGCTCCTTTCTTCGATTGGCTGAGTTCAATCGCGGCTCATGAAGCATTTCCTTTCCATCGAGGCGTGTCATCAGAAGGAGATTATCGAACTGCTGAGCAACGCTCGAGCTTTCAAAGCGGATCGCCGTTATGGCGCCGATCTCCTGGCTAGCCAAAGCTGGGTTTTGATCTTCAGCAAACCGTCTACTCGGACCAGAATCAGTTTCGAGGTTGGTCTGCGTGAATTGGGTGGGCAGGTGTTGTTTCTAGCTCAGCAGGATATTCAACTAGGACGCGGGGAGCCGATCAAAGACACAGCCCGGGTTCTAGGCAGAATGACACATGGCGCTGTGATCCGGACCTTTGCTCAGCAGGACGTAGAGGATTTTGCTCACTTTAGTCAGGTGCCGACGATTAATGCTTTGACTGATGAAGAGCATCCTTGTCAGATCATCGCCGACCTTTTCACAATTTCGGAGCGGAGAGAGCTCCAGGATATCAAGGTCTGTTTTGTTGGCGATGGCGATTGCAATGTGGCCAGATCTTGGGCCTGGGCGGCTGAGCACCTCGGGTTTGAGCTCAGGATTGCCGCTCCAGCCAGATATGCATTGAGCGAAGAGATCCGCTCTAAACTGAAAAGCCAGAAGATAATTCTCACCCAATCACCGGAGGATGCCGCCGCTGGGGCTGACGTGTTGTACACGGACGTTTGGGTAAGCATGGGTAAAGAGGCTGAGATGCAGGACCGGTTGGCAGAATTTGCTCCCTATCAGATCAATGAACGGTTACTGCAACTTGCTCGGCCTGGAGCGTTGGTGATGCATTGTTTGCCTGCCTATCGGGGTAAGGAAATCACTGAAGCAGTTTTTGAGGCGCATGCGGACACCATCTTTGATCAAGCTGAGAACCGTTTGCATGCGCAGAAAGCGATCGTAGCCGCGTTGTTGCAGTAAGAATTTCCTCTCCCTCCCCGTTTAACCTCACGCCTCCGATGCGAAGCCAAACTTGATAGGTTTTTTAGCAAAAAAACCGAATATCCCTCTAAAAAATTGTTATCGATAATTAGTTCAGGTTGCAAAAATGCCGCACCCTGAGCATTTGTTGTTCCCTTACACCTACCGTATGATTGCTCCTTCCTTAGCCACTAGTTTCCCCCTCGGCACTGGAATCTGGATTTCCTTAATTTGCGCACTGATTGGGCTAGGAGCAGCCCTGTATCTGATCAAGATGATCGTTGGCTATTCACCTGGGAACGAAACGATGCGCCGGATTGCGGGTGCTATCGAAGAGGGAGCTAAGGCATACCTGAATCGCCAGATTTTGTCGGTTAGCGTCATAGCGGTGGTCATTTTTTTCGTGCTTGGGTTTACCCGAGATTTCTTTACCGCGTTAGGATTTTTGATTGGAGCAGCCTGTTCGATGGCCGCGGGATATATTGGTATGCGGGTCGCAGTTATATCGAATAGTCGCACTGCTCAGGCGGCGACAAACTCAACCGAAGGCGCGTTGCGGGTTGCCTTTAATGGAGGAGCCGTTACCGGGCTATTGGTCGTAGGGTTAGGACTGCTTTCGGTGGGGATCTTTTTTTTGGTGGGTCAGCAAATCTTTGGGCTGGAAAAAGCCATCGGTAGTTTGGTCGGGTTAGCGCTGGGCGCGAGCTTGATCAGCGTCTTTGCTCGTCTTGGAGGCGGCATCTATACCAAGGCGGCCGATGTCGGCGCGGACCTGGTCGGGAAGATCGAGAGCCATCTGGACGAAGACGACCCGCGCAACCCCGCTACGATCGCAGATAATGTTGGCGACAATGTGGGTGATTGTGCCGGCATGGCGGCGGACGTCTTCGAGACCTACGCCATCAGTATCATTGGCACGATGCTGGTCGGCTTCCTTACCCTCAAAGAGGTTCCTGAAGCCGTGATCTACCCGTTTCTTTTGGGTGGGATAT
Organism: Verrucomicrobiota bacterium; assembly: GCA_019237325.1. GTDB lineage: Bacteria > Verrucomicrobiota > Verrucomicrobiia > Chthoniobacterales > JAFAMB01 > JAFAVN01. The sequence goes on from JAFAHI010000025.1 coordinate 6,913, forward strand.
CGGTAATCGGAGCCATCGCGGGAATTTTTTATGTAAACAAGAGAACGACGGCCCCTGGTCGAGTGCTGGTCGAAGCGGTAGTGGCCAGCGGTATCGTTTCTGCCATTCTTTATTTCCCAGTTACCACTCTCCTATTTCCAAGCGGCTTCAAGATTGGTGACCAGACCCATAGTTCATTCGAAGTATATCTCGCTGCTCTGATCGGGTTAGCGATGACCGGTGTCATTGTAGTTATCACCAACTATTACACGTCTAAGGACTGCGCTCCGGTTAAGAAGATCGCCCAAGCGTCCGAGACCGGACACGCCACCAACATCATTGCTGGGCTGGCCGTGGGCCAACAGTCGACGGCTTTGCCGGTAGTCTGTATCGCGTTGGCTATCTTGCTCAGTTATGGGACTGCCGGTCTTTACGGGGTGGCGGTTGCTGTCACCAGTATGCTTTCCATGGCCGGAATTATCATCTCGTTGGACGCGTTTGGTCCCATCACTGATAACGCCGGCGGAGTCGCTGTGATGAGCGATCTCCCAAAAGAGACGCGACTCGCCACTGACAACCTCGATGCCATTGGCAATACCATGAAAGCGGTTACAAAGGGATACGCGATCGCTTCGGCCGGGTTGGCCGCGCTCGTCCTTTTTGGCTCTTATGTAGCCGAGCTGAGAGCGCACGTTGGGGGCGGTAGTGATGTTGTCAATGCTCTCGATTTCTCGCTTGAGCGACCTCAAGTCATTATCGGGCTTTTCATTGGAGGATTGCTGCCATTCCTTTTTAGCGCTCTTAGTATGGAGGCGGTCGGCAAAACCGCTGGTGCCGTCGTTAAGGAGGTGAGACGGCAACTACAAGCCAAACCGGGTATTCTCAATGGTACTGACAACCCCGAGTATGGGGCGTGCGTCGACATTGTGACCAAGGCTGCCCTACGAGAAATGATAGTCCCCGCATTGTTGCCGGTGATTTTTGTGATCGTCGCAGCTTTCCTGGGGCCGCTGGTTCTGGGAGGCGTATTGGTCGGGACCATTGTGACCGGTCTTTTCGTTGCGATCTCCATGACTTCAGGCGGCGGTGCCTGGGACAATGCCAAGAAATTGATTGAAGATGGCGAGCACGGAGGAAAAGGGTCTGCCGCTCACGAGGCCGCGGTAACCGGCGATACGGTCGGGGACCCCTATAAAGATACTGCCGGACCTGCCATCAACCCGATGATTAAGGTGGCGAACATCGTCGCGATCCTGATCATTCCGATTATTTTTAAGTAGGCGACAGACTCGCCTTAGGCTCGTCCGAATAGCAAATAGCAAATAGCAGATAGTAAAGGCTGCGCAAAATGCAGCTGGAGGCCGAACAAACTGATTTGCTATTTGCTATTAAGGACGAGCTTAAGGCGAGTCCGTTACGCCCTATGAAAACGCTTCTCCTCACAAACGAATACCCCCCATCCACGTATGGAGGCGCCGGAGTCCATGTCGATTATCTTAGCCGTGAGTTAGCTAAGCTCATCCAGGTTGATGTTAGAGCGTTCGGAGATCAACGTGCGGATGAAGGTAACTTGCAGGTTCGCGGCTTTCCGCTGGATACATCCTCTTTTAATTGCCCCAAGAATCTAGTCTCGCTGTTTGGCGCAGTGCGCAGATGTACCGACTTCAATACTGCGGGCACGGACGCGAACATCGTCCATTGCCATACCTGGTACACGCATTTTGGCGGAATTCTGGCCAAGCTGAATTACGGGATCCCGTTGGTCATCACGATTCATTCTTTAGAACCTTTGAGGCCTTGGAAACGAGAACAGCTCGGCCATGGCTATGACTTCAGTAGCTGGGTAGAAAAAACCGCCGTCGAGATGGCCGACGCCGTGATCGCGGTTTCGCAGGGAACGAAGGCGGATGTAATGCGTTTGTTCAACGTAGACGAGAAGCGCGTCCGAATCATCTACAACGGGATCGACCCTGACGAATACAGACCGACCGATGCCGCCGATGCTTTGAAGCAGTACGGAATCGATATGACCAAGCCGTACCTTCTTTTCGTCGGTAGAATTGCCCGTCAGAAAGGAATCATTCACCTGGTTCGAGCCATTCGTTATTTGGAGCCGGATATCCAAGTGGTTCTTTGCGCCGGTGCGCCGGATACCCCGGAAATTGCGGCTGAGATGCGGCAAGCCGTCGAAACGGCTCGGACTCAGAATTCTAATATTGTCTGGATTGACAGCATGGTCCCCAAGTCAGCGGTTTATCAGCTTTACAGCCACGCGGCGGTTTTCTGCTGTCCATCCATCTATGAGCCGTTTGGAATCATTAATCTGGAAGCGATGGCCTGTGAGACGCCGGTGGTAGCGAGCGCCGTCGGTGGCATAAAAGAAGTGGTGGTTGATGGTGAGACTGGATTTCTAGTGCCGCTCGAGCAATTGCAGGAGAGTCCGTTTGAACCGCTAGAGCCGGAGAAATTTTCTCGTGATTTGGCTTCTAAGATTAACGTGTTGATGAAGGACCCGGGACTGAGGCAACGATTCGGGCAAGCCGGCCGCAAACGAGCTGTCGAAAAGTTTAGTTGGGCGGCAATCGCCCACCAAACGAAGCAGCTCTATGAGGAATTGATAGGGTAGGTTCCGAGCCTGGATCGCTTGCTATCCTGCGAGATTTGCGAGCGATCTGGGAGGAGAAATGACAGATGACAAATAACAAATGACAGATAGCCGGCTTCGGCCCCGTATTTGTCATCTGTCATCTGTCATCCTGAATGTCTCACGCTGTTGCAAACAGTTTGTAAGTCTCTTACGAGTGAGTGTGAGAAATCCAGGCTAAATGTTTGTTGATCGCATAAAAATCCACGCAAGAGCCGGAGATGGTGGCAACGGTTGTGTCAGTTTCCGCCGGGAGAAGTTTGTGCCTAAGGGCGGCCCCGACGGGGGAGACGGAGGAAGGGGAGGAAGCATTATCCTGGAAACAGATATCCACACCGACAATTTGGTCGATTTCTTTTACCGGCCTCTGCTTCGAGCAAAATCGGGTCAGCATGGGATGGGTAAGGATATGTATGGAAAAGCCGCGGCAGACGCCGTGTTCAAAGTCCCGGTGGGCACGGTCGCGTATCGTTATGCACCCAGGACAATGAATGCCTCCGGAAACGATAGCGCGACCCTGGGGGACTCACCCGAAGCATTTCCTTCCAACCATGAAGTGCTGGCCGACCTGACAGAGCCAGGCCAACGGTTCGTTCTATGTCGAGGTGGGACCGGGGGAAAAGGCAACACACATTTCAAGAGTTCACGCAATCGGGTACCGCGGCAATTCACCGAAGGAGAGCCGGGCGAGGAGGGCGATTTCCTCTTGGAGTTGAGAATGATCGCAGATGTCGGGCTGGTGGGATATCCAAATGCCGGCAAATCGACGCTACTGGGAAAATTATCCGCCGCTCGTCCGAAGGTGGCTCCTTATCCGTTCACAACCTTAAACCCGGTTGTTGGTGTGGTTGAGTTCGATGATTATCGCAGATTGACGGTGGCTGATATTCCCGGGCTGATTGAAGGCGCCCATCGCAATGTCGGGTTGGGGCACGATTTCTTAAGGCATATTGTTCGGTGCAAACTGCTTGTTTTCCTGCTGGACACTGCCGGAAGTGAGGGACGTGATCCGATCAACGATCTCCAGACCCTGCGCCGAGAGCTAGACTTATATGACCCTCTGCTAAGCCGGCGACCGTGGGTGATTGTGGCTAACAAAATGGATTTGCCTCAGGCCGGCGAGCATCTCAATGCCCTGGAACAGCGGTTCCCCGGTCGGAAGATTGTTCCGATCTCGGCCCAAAATAACGAAGGGATTGAATCATTAAAGGGGTCGCTGCAGGAACTCGTGCTTCAGGAAAGAAGTGAAGTTGCCAAGGGGTAAAGGCTGACGGAGCGGTCTGTAGTGAGGGCGGAGTTCTCCGTGACGACCACACGGTTTCCTGCCGAACTCAAAACGGCGTTAATCAAAATGTACCCTCTGAGACGTCTTTCCAATCACGTCTCTGACGGCGCTGCCGAACTTGGTTCGGGCCTTACCTTCGGCTTGAGCAGATCGTGTAAGGCTTCATTCAAGGACGGGAATTGGAACTGAAAACCCGATGTCAGGAGTTTCTCCGGGATAACTTTCTGGCTATCGAGCACCAGTGAGGATTGCTCGGGCAAGAATGTACTCACCAAGAATGAAGGGACCGTAAAAAAGGTTGGCTTGTTCAGTAGCGTGCCTAAGACTCGAGTGAATTCACTATTTCGAACTGGATTAGGCGACGCCCCATTCACTGGTCCAGACAGGCTCTCGGTTTTGGCGGCGTACAAAAAAATATTCGCGATGTCTCGAACATGGACCCAAGACATCCACTGGTCACCTTTCCCGAACCGGCCTCCCAATCCGAGGCGAAAAATCGGCTGCATTGCGGCCAGCGCACCTTTGCTCCCAAGCACTAGTGCGATACGAACGCTGACGACGCGAGTACCCGCGGCGGTTGCTTCTTTAGCTGCAGCTTCCCAAGCCTCGCTCACCTCGGCAAGAAATTCTCCAGCGCCGGTCGTCCGTCTTTCTGTTAGTTCTTCCTCGCCGCGATCTCCGTAGATCCCAATAGCGGATGCACACACCAACACTTTCGGTGGGTCGGGTGCGCCCTGGATGGCTTTGACAATCCATCGCGTTCCTTCCACCCGGCTTCGAAAGATGTGTTCCTTCTTTGCGTTGGTCCAAACCCCGAAGATCGATTCTCCTGCCAGATGAACGACGGCGCCCAGACCATTAAGATGCAGTCCTGGGCCGAATGATTGCGTCCGGACACAACCTCGTATTTGGCGACGTGGGTTTCGCGAAAACGCCACCACCTTGTCGCCTCCCGCAATAGCCTGATCGATTATATGCCTACCCAGAAAACCCGAGGCTCCGGTTAGGCCGATTTCCATTTTACGACGGTAGCGGATTCAGCGTACCAAGCACGTGAGAAATGACAAAACGGCAGCTTATAAATTACGAATTCTTATCATTTTCAGGTAAAATTCTGCCTTCTGCCATTTGCAAGCGGGTGCTTGCTTAATTGTTAGGAAAGGTCCGATGCAACCAGTTAAGTGGAAAACGATTTCCAGGGCAATCGGTGGGGCGCGGATTTATCTCCTTGTGACCTAGGACAATCGAGTAGCGTCCGTCGATCTTGCCAACGCGCTGTCGCAGATATCGAATGAGTTCGTCCAAGGCTTCGTATTGAGCTCTGGTGGGAAGATCACGATTGAAATCGCCCACCAGGCAAATACCGAGCGAGATGTAGTTTAGATAGTCACTGTGGACGTGTCCGCCAGCGAGTTGAAGTAGCCAGCGATTGCCAATCTCGATCTGGCCGTCTCCACTTGAGGTCCCGTTACCAATGACGAAATGGTAGGCAAGGCCGTTCGGCATCCGCCTGACGTGCCGATGATAATAATCAAAGATTCGCGCGTTACCTTGGCGAGTTCCGCTATTGTGGACCACAATATATTTCCAGCGGTTCCTGGCGACGCGCGCGTCATCGATGGCCCGGCGCACGGCCGGAGTTAAATAACGCCAACGACCGTTGTAATGGCTGACCGGGACCGTTTCATTCTGACTTCCGGACTTTTGGATAACGATTTCATCGTCGTCCGAGTGGAAATGAAAAAAGAACCAGCCGTGATGCTTCTTTTTTGGAGTCGGTTCAGCCCAACTTTCCTCTTGAGGCGTGACAACCGGTCGAGCCGGAACTTCTTCGACCTTCTCGGTTGGTGCCGGTACCGGGGTTTGCATGGGCGTAGGCTTTGGAGTTGGCTTCGGGGTCTCGACCGCACGTTCGCTTCTCTCTTCAGATTCCTCCTCGGACCGCTCGGCCGGAGCTTCGCTCTCCTTAGGCCGCATATGGAAGGGTCTGCGAGCTGGGGTCGCTGGAACCGGGGTCGCCTTGGGCGTAGGAGTTGGACTAGGAACAATTTGCATTTCCTGCCGGCTCTTTAAAAATAGTTGCTTCAGTCGCTGCTCCTCATCGGAGGACTGACCAGGGGCGAATGAGGTGGCGAGGAAACAAACTAGTCCGAGAATGAAATAACCCCTGCGAACATGGCTGCCGGGCTTTCGCGCGCTAAGACAAACCAAATGTTACTCCTTTGCTGGTAC
>JAFAHI010000536.1 GCA_019237325.1 Verrucomicrobiota bacterium
AGTGAGCGGTAAGCAGTGAGCGGTAAGCGGTAAGCGGTAAGCGGTAAGCGGTAAGCAGTAACCAGTGAGCAGTAACCAGCGAGCAGCGAGCAGTGAGCAGTGAGCAGTGAGCAGTAAGCAGTAAGCACTGGTTCGGACGCCCTTTCAGGGCGAGCACACCAACCCAGGCGCAAACACCTGGGCTGTTCGGTAAAACCATTTCATAGTTTGGAACTGCTACAAAATCCCACCCATACCTGCAACACCCATTACTGCTTACTGCTTACCGCTTACTGCTCACTGCTTACTACTTAGGTTCCCGGCCGAGAACGCAGGTCTTCGCTCATATAAGCGCGATTACCCAGTTCCTGCAGCAGCGGCCCATGCAGGTCAAACTTAACTACGGTCACGGCCCCAGCCAGCATCTCGATGCGGTCCCGATATCGCCCTAGATCAATGCCGAGCAGGTCGCAGAGAATAATTCGGATCGTTGCCTTGTGAGACACAACCAATATATTTCCTGTCTTATACGCTTGTTGAATCTCCGCGATCACCAGTGATGCTCGACTAGCAATCTCTACCGACGTCTCACCGCCGGTCGGAGGATTCCAGGCAGGTTCAGTCAGCCAATGGATGTAGTCGTCCAAATAGTGTTGTTTCACAAAGTCGACCGTCTTATCTTCCCACTTCCCATAGTGGATCTCTTCAAGCCCGGGTCGCAGCTGCATCTTCAGACCAAGCGAATCACACAGAGGCTGAGCAGTAGCAATGGTGCGTTTCATCGGGCTAACATAAACAGCCGTCCATGCCACTGCACGATAAGCATCGGCGAACGCTTTTGCCATCCTGATGCCCTCCGGCGTCAGCTCGGCATCGATTTCACCACAGTAGGCGCCAATCTCGCTGTAAGCGGTCTCGCCATGGCGCAGAAAATAGAGTGTCAGGCTCACATTACCTCCGTCTCAGTCTCCCTAAACGTCCAGTTTAACCTGGACTGGTTTAGCGTTCCAAATCTTATCGCAGTACTCCTGAATCGCACGATCGGACGAAAATTTGCCCATCCGAGCTGTGTTGAGGATGGACATCCGTGTCCACTTTTCTTGATCCTTGTACGCCTGGCTCACCTGTTCCTGGCATTTCATATAGGATTCGTAGTCCGCGAAGACCAGGTACGGGTCGTGCTGCATCAGCGAGTCTACCAGTGGCTTGAACAGGTTGCCATCCCCCCGGGAAAAGTGTCCAGAACTAATCTGATCAATCACCTGTCGCAGCTCCGGGTTCGATTGGTAGTAATCCCACGGATGATAACCCAAAGCTCGTTTTACCCGGACTTCTTCCGCAGTTAATCCGAACAGGAAGAAGTTCTCTTCGCCGACTGCTTGGCGGATCTCGATGTTGGCGCCGTCCAAGGTCCCAATGGTCAAAGCTCCGTTCATTGCAAACTTCATATTGCTGGTACCGGAAGCTTCGTAACCAGCCGTAGAGATCTGCTCTGACAGATTGGCTGCTGGATAAATCCAGCATGCCTGTTTAACGTTGTAGTTAGGCAAAAACACGACCCGCAGCCGGCCCTCGACGTCCGGATCGTTGTTTACGACTTCTCCCACCGAGTTAATCAGCTTGATGATCAGCTTGGCCATGAAGTAGCCGGGGGCCGCCTTGCCCCCAAAAATAAACGTTCGGGGAACGACCTCAGCGTTACGATCGTGTTTAACGCGGTTATACAACGCGATTACGTGCAGCACGCCCAGATGTTGCCGTTTATATTCATGCAAGCGTTTAACCTGCACATCAAATAGCGATTCCGGATTAACGGAGATGCCCGTCTGCGCTTGGATGTAGCCGGCTAGATCTCGCTTATTCGCGTGTTTAACCTCCTGGAACTGGCTGCGGAAGCTAGCGTCTTCGACCAATCCCTCGAGCTTGTGGAGATGGTCCAAATGTCTGATCCAGCTGTCGCCAATCCTCTGAGTCACCAGGCTCGCGAGGCGAGGATTGTTCGATACCAGGAAGCGGCGCGGAGTAACGCCGTTCGTGATGTTGAGGAACTTTTCCGGCCAAAGCTCAAAGAAGTCGTGCAGGGTTGTCTCCTTTAGAAGGTGGGAATGCAGCTCGGCAACGCCGTTGACCTTATGGCTGCCGACGGTAGCAAGATAGGCCATCCGGACATATCTTTCGCCGTTCTCATCGATCAACGACATCCGCGCAATACGCGTTTGGTCATCGCCAAATTTCGAGCGCACCTGATCAAGAAAGCGACGATTGATTTCGTAAATAATCTCTAAATGCCGCGGCAGCAGACTGCCGAATAGGCCGATCGGCCACTTCTCCAGAGCTTCCGGCAACAGCGTGTGGTTGGTGTAAGAAAACGTTTTCTCAGTAATCTCCCAAGCAGTATCCCAACCCATCTGATGCTCATCTATTAGCAACCGCATCAGCTCGGCAACCCCAATCGATGGGTGCGTATCATTGAGTTGCACGGCAAACGTCTCATGAAAGTTGGCTAAC